>DATKYA010000476.1:0-2951 GCA_035528775.1 Planctomycetota bacterium
CGTATTGCTCGTAGCTCATCGGCCCGATCCGAATCCTGAACCGATGCTGGCACTCCCAGACGCGGGGACCCACAATAGCCGTTGTGCCCAGCGAGCAGGTCTCGGGCGACTCGCCCAGCCGGCACCGGCTTTCCTCGGGCAGCTCCACCCACTCCCCGACGAACTCCTGGATCGCCACGGGCGCCTCGAAGAAATCCTCCAGGATCGCCTTCAGCCCTTCGGCGTTGCGCGAGGGGCACATAAGACGGCCCGCGTAATGCAGCTTTGCCACGTCGGGCACCGCGTCGCGCCCGCTGAAAGCCTCCATCCCGATGCCGAACAAGCTGCCCACGTACGCGCCGAACCGATCCTCGCCGCCCCGCTCCCAGCTCACCGTCTGCTGGTTGCACGCCCACGCCCGGTAGAAGAAGCAGATGAACCGGTGATGG
Source organism: Planctomycetota bacterium (assembly GCA_035528775.1). Taxonomy (GTDB): domain Bacteria; phylum Planctomycetota; class PUPC01; order JABMSA01; family JABMSA01; genus DATKYA01. The sequence continues at coordinate 429 of DATKYA010000476.1, forward strand.
AACATGTCCAGGAAGCGCGCGAGTGTGAAGTCTTTCTCCCGCTCGCGGTCCTTGACATACTCGGTGATGTGCAGCGGCATCGGGCCGTGCGGCCCCAGCAGCCCGAAGAAACTCACGAACATCCGCGCCGGCCTGTCGTCCTTGCCCGGCACGATGCAATCGATGCTCGACGGAGCAAACGCCAGCGACGGCCGCTGGCAAAACCGCAGCGGATCATCCGACGGATGCTCCGAGTGCCCTACCGGCGGAAGCTCCGGATGCGCCCGCTCGATCAGCCTTACCGCGTGGAAAAAATCGTACGCGTATGGCTTCTCCTGCAGCCGCTGCATCAGAAGATTTGCCGCTGGCCCGTCCGCGCCGGCCATCGCATGACCTCCACCACCTTGCCCTTCTCCAGCACCTGGATCACGGTTTCGGTGAATGAGTTAATCGACACGTATCTTGCGAAGAAGCGCTCCAGCACGGCGCCCAGCAAAAACACGCCGGTCCCCTCGAATGCCGCGGGGTCCAGCGTGACCGCCACCTCCAGCCCGCGGGCGAACGTGATGCCTCCAGCCGTGGTGATCCGCCTGAAAACAGGGCTGCTGTGCACCGCCTTCACGCCCTCCACTTGCTTGCGCGTGCCCGGGTCGGTAGCATCCGCGTACAGCCGCAGCAGGCTCTGCAACGCCGCGGCCGCCGTCCCGTTCTCCGTGTCGGCCAGCGACAGGTAGTTAAGCGACATATGGCTGATCACCCGCCACGCAAAATCGTCCTGTGCGTACGATTCCTGTGGCACCGTCTGGTGCCCCACGCAGCGGATCGACTCCCACGGGCCGCCCTGGTCCATCGTGAAATCGGTGCGCCCGATCCCTACCGGCATCTGCACCGGCAGATCGCGATTGGTGCACAGCGCCTTCACGCCGAACTGCTGCAGGTCGGGCCGGTACGGCGCATTCTTTGCGTCCACAAGCGAGATGAACACCTCGCTGCCCGTGTAGCTCGACCGCCTGCCAAGCCGTTTCTCGCGCTCCGATGCCACCCTCCGCTGACGGTTCACCGCGTAGTAGGCTCCGCCTGCCGCGTCGAAATCGCTGGCCGAGTAGAATGGCCTGAACTCCTGCTCCTCGCCCGCCTCGCTGCCGTAACCGATCACCTCTTCCACCTGGTAAACCTCGTAGTCGAGCGGGCGGGTGCGGTCCGGCACCACGTGGAATTCCGAAAACTTGTCCGAGATGCGAATGCGGTCGGCCGTCTTGTGAAACAGGTTGATCGCAGGCGTGCAGAACAGCGCGAAGTTGCCGGCGCTTACCTGGTTATCCAGCCTGAGGTTGGGTTCACGCAGGAGAATGAAAACATCGAGCCGGTTGCCCTTGCACTGCTGGAAGGCGGGCCGCAGGCCGCTCAGCTCGAAAAACATGAACCGTTGCGGGAAGGCGAAGTATTCGTGCAGCAGCCGGTAACCCTGGAACGACCGCGGGCCGTATGGCAGCAGCTTCTGGTCGTCGTCGAATCCCACCTGGCGCACAGTCGAGGCGGCCACGGGCTTGCCGGTTCCGCCGGCCGGCGCGGCCACCACGGCCGTCGTACAGGCGAAGATCTGCTCGTACAGATGCATCGGCGTCTCGTCCGCGCCCCGGATGTGCACCGTGAGGCTGTCGAGCTGCACGTCGCTGAAGGCCAGGTCGCCGGGCGTCTGCAGCCGGATGCGGATTCCCGCCCGCGCACCGCGGGCCTGCGGCAGGTCGAACGCCGGAAGGTCGCGCGTGTGATACTGCGCCTCGATAATCTCCAGCGGCCATAGCGTCAGTTCGTGCGCCGTTCGGAAGATGCAGGCCGTCTGGTCCACCTTTTCGCTGCGCAGTTGCGTTTCGCGCGCTATGCTGAAGCCCTGCGCCAGCACCGCCTCGCCCTGGGCGGGCTTGAATTGCACCATCACCATCGACGGCGTGGGCGCAAGATAGTGCGGGCAAACGGTCTCCATCAGCGATTGGGTAAACCGAGGAAACTCGGCGTCGAGCTTCAGGTGCACGCGCGCGGCCAGGAAGGCGAATCCCTCCAGCAGGCGCTCCACGTACGGATCGGGGCAGACGTCGTCGGCCTTGAGCGACAGGCGCCCTGCGATCTTCGGGAACTCCTTGGCAAACTCACCCGCCATCTGCCGCAGGTACGTCAGCTCACGGCTGTAGTGCTGCAGAAACCGCTTATCCATTCAGGCGATCCTTATGCGTTGAAGTTGTTAGTTCCTAGTCTTTGGTTCTTAGTGAAGACAGGGGGAATTCTTGAGCCTGTCTACTAACAACTAATAACCAGGAACTAACACTACAACGCTATTTACAGTGGAATCTATGGCAACTCGTCGCTTTGTTCAGCCCCGGATGGGGCGGCTCAATGTTAGCCGGAGGCGTCAGCCCCCGGAACCCGCCGACAGCCTCAACGCAAGCCCCGGCGGGGCGACTCTCCTTCATCGTTCGGGGAGAATCACGGTAAACCGTATGACCAGATTGAGTCGCCCCATCCGGGGCTTGAATGCAGCGCTGCTGC
>DATKYA010000477.1:0-4209 GCA_035528775.1 Planctomycetota bacterium
GCGGTCGCCCAGCGACCTGTTGATCTCGAGGGCGGCATTGATCTCGTCGAGGCGGCCGGCGGCCAGCGGATCGGGAGCGGTGTAGCGTTCGAGTTCAGCCCGCGACTTCAGCGGGTAATCGATCGGGGCGTCAAGCGGCCAGGAGGCGGCATCGTTGTGCTCGAAGGTGGTGCCCCATTCATCGCGATACACGTTCTCCGAAATCCGCTCGGGCGTCCATCCGGAGAAGCAGCCGTAGGGGATCCACACGCCGTCAAGCCCGAGGGCGACGGTCAGGTCCATGGCATCGCGGGCGTTGTAGGTGGCGGGCGTGCGGCCAATCACTTCGGTGAACAGCGGGCGCTGGAAGAGGAAATCGAACATCGGCACGCGGTCCACCGGCTGGCGGCGGACCGCGGCCAGGAAACGATCGCGCGGGCGCATCATCGTGCTCCTTTCATCGCAGGCAAACAGGAATGTCTGTTTCCTTCGAGTTTACCAGAGCACGGCGAAAGCCGCAAGCGATTTCCGGCGAGGTTCCGTCGCCGCCAGCGATGCCGCATCTACACCCTGTGTTTTCACGGGCAGTGCGTGCCGAGTTTGTTCCGGATCAGGATGAGATCGAGCACGTTCAACTGTCCGTCGCCGTTGACGTCGGCCTTCCAGTTGTCTCCGCTGGATACGGCCTGGCCGAGCCTGTTGCGTGCCTGGATGAGGTCGAGGACGTTGACGGTGCAGTTGCCGTCGACGTCGCCGGGGATGTTCCAGCCGCTTCTTGAGGCCTCGGATGTGTTGCCGAAGGCGCCGATGTTGATACGCGAGCCGTTGGGCTGCGGCTCGCTCGAGTAGTCGGATATCGGATCGCCGGCATCGATGCAGGAGCTGCTCGTGGCATCGTATAACCAGGCTTGAACCGCCGGTTCCCATCTGCCATAGCGCGATTGCAGGTGGTAGTTGACGAGCTGCGGGGATGTGAAGATGTTGCCCGTGCCCCATGTTGCGGTGCTGCACGTGATGCCGTTTGGCTCGCAATAACCGCTGGGCCAGCAGTGAGTGTTCTCGCCGCACTGCAGGCTGACGGCGCCTTCTCCGCCTTGGACGCAGGTGTAGGAGAAGTCGAAGTGCGACCCCCTGTGAGAGGTGAACCTTTCCGCATCGACGACACCATTGATAGGGGCCACGGCACCTATCAGCCCGCCGGTGACGATGCTGTTGCGGAAGGTGGCATTGCCCACAGTAGCATCGACGTGCCCGAGTGTGCAGTTGGTCACTGCGGCGGTTGCCGGCCGGAACTCCTCCATCGCTGCGTGCGAGTCAAAAGAATACCCATACTTCACCCCCAGCAGCGAGAGGTTGCCGGCCAGGATGCAGTTGGTCAGGTCGGCATCGCTGCCGTTGATGGTGGTGATTCCCGTGACCATGATGCCGGTCATCGTCACCTTGCCGGGGAGCACGGATTGCGAGGCTAACGTGGAGTCGACCCGGAGGTTGCCATTGAGGATGCAGAACGGGGGGCTGTTGCCGCGCAGCACGAGCGATTTCGCTTCCCACGACACGTTTTCAACATAGACGCCGTTTTCGATGAACAGCACCGTGCCATCGGGGGCGGCGTCGACGGCGGCCTGGATGGTCTTGTACGGATTCTGCCGCGTGCCGTCTTCAATGCCGGAAGTGCTGGCGTTATTAACCCAGATGGCATCGATGTACTCTGCAACGGCCGTGTCGTCGCTGCTCATCGTGAGCTGGACGCTCGTCTTCCAGAGGGGCTGCGCGGCGCCCCGAAGCGACCACCGCCTGAAGAGATAGTCCTTGCCGCCAACGGTAATGCTGACGGGGGCAACGAGGTTGATCGTCTGGTAATCAGCGCATTGCACCGTGTAGTTCGTTGTCCCGGGCTTGCTGCCCTGGATGCTCACGCCTTCAACAGGCACAGACTGCACCGTAAGCGTGCGCAGCACGCCGTTCACCGCGTAGCGCGCAGACACATAGCGATTCCAGGCACGGTCCATCGTGACCTGGATGCTGGTTTGACCCGTGGGCTGCGCCGTTCCGTCGATCGTCCACCAGCGGAAGCTGTGCGACGTGCCGTCGACGGTGGCGATAGCCGGGGCGGTGAGGCTCACCGTCTCCTCGCTCGTGAACGGTACTTCGTACCGCGTTCTCCCGGGCCTGTCACCGGCGATGTCCACCCCGGAAGGGGAGGAGGCGACAATGAGTTCTCGTGGGACGAGGCTGTAAACTGCGACGGCCGTGCGATCGTCTGTCATCGCGACAGACAGCGTGTTGTAGGATTGATCCACGCCGTCGAGCCTCCAGGCGGCGAAGGAGTATCTCCATCCGTTCACGGTAGAGTTCAAAGGCGTGGTCAGGCTCACGGATTGGCCATAGTCGCAGGTTGCGGTGTAGTTGGTGGTGCCCGGCTTGGTTGGGCTCGAGATGGCGATGCCCGGTACGGGGACAGACTGCACGGCGAGGGTCGTCTGCATCACGTACAGTGCAACGGCGTTATGATCGTTGTCCATCGTCACCTGGAGGCTCGTCTGGCCTGCCTCCTGCTCCGCGCCGTCGAGCAGCCAGCGAACGAAGTTGTAGTGCCTGCCGGTGCTTACACTGGCTGGTGCCGTGAGGCTCACCATATCATCCACAGCGCAAATCGCGCTATACTCGGTCGTGCCGGGTTTGCCGCCGGAGATGGTGATGCCGGAGACCGGGCTGGACTGCACGGTGAGCAAGGGGGTCTCGGTCTGGTAGACGGCGATGGCGGTGTGATCGGCGTCCATCGTGATCTGCACTTCCTGCCGGCCAAGGGGCATTTCGACGCCGTCGACGAGCCATCGCACGAAGGTGTAGCGCCCGTCCCTGACCATCGAGGGAGCCGAGAGGTCCGCAACAGTATCGAGGATCAGTATCGCTGCATAGTTCGTGGTGCCGGGGGAGCTGCCGGTGATTGCCACTCCGGTGATGGGTGTCGATTCGACGGTGAGTGTCTTGGTTGGCCGTGCGTAAATAGCGGCGGCAGTGTGATCGGCATCCATTGTTACCTGGAGGCCGGATTGGCCGGCATCCCTCTCCACGCCGTCGAGCACCCAGCGGATGAAGCCGTAGTGCACGTCGTCGATGACAACGCTCCCGGGTGCCGCGAGGTTCACTACTTCACCGTGCGCGCATTCCGCGGTATAGCCGGTTGTACCGGACTTGTCGCCCGAGATTGCGATTCCGGGCACGGGGCTGGACTCCACCGTAAGCAAGGGTACTTCAACATAGTAGACGGCCACGGCGGTGTGGCTGCCGTCCATCTGGATCTGGACTGCCTGTTGCCCGGCAGGCATTTCAGTGCCGTCTATCAGCCATTTTGCGAAAGCGAACTGCCGCCCCCCGGAAGAAGTGGCGGCCGGGGCGGAAAGGATGGCCGGAGTCTCGCCGTCGGGCTCAATTTCATAATTGGTTGTGCCCGGGAAATCGCCGGTGATCGCCACGCCGGTGATGGGCCTGGATTGTACGCTGATCACCACTTCGGTCCGCCACAGCTTGGCGGTGGCGTCGTCGCTGCCTGTCAGCACGAACCGGCCATCGTGCGAGAAGACGGCGGAGTACACGAAATTGGTGTGTCCGGTGAACTTGGCGATCGGTGCCGCGGTGGCGGCATCCCATATTCTGGCGGTCTTATCGCAGCCCCCCGATAGCACGCGGGTTCCATCTGCCGAGAACGCAACAGAACTGACCGCACTGGTATTGCCGGTGAACGCGCGGATGCAGGAAGCTGTCAGCGTGTCCCACAGCTTCAGCATCTTATCGTAACTTCCCGTGAGCACACGCGTCCCGTCCGGCGAGAAGACCGCGGATGTGACATAACTGGTGTGACCGTCGAAAGTGCGGACGCAGTTTCCGGTTTCCGAGTCCCACAGGGACGCGCTGTTGCCGCTGGCGATCAGTATCTGAGAGCCATCAGACGAGAACTCAGCCGATTTCGCGTAATCCCCCAAGCCGGTGATCGTGCGGATCAACTCGCCCGTCTCCGTATTCCACAGCTTGGCGGTTCTATCCCAGCTGACCGTCAAGGCACGCTGACCGTCCGGGGAAAAGGCAGCGGCAGAGACGATGCCGGCATGCCCGCTGAAAGTTCGGATACAGGAGCCGCTGGCGGCATCCCACAACTTCGCCGTGTTATCCGGGGACGCTCCGGCCGTCAGCACGCGCGTGCCGTCCGCCGAGAAGACAGCGGATTGGACA
>DATKYA010000478.1:0-14096 GCA_035528775.1 Planctomycetota bacterium
CCAGCAGCATCCACTTGAGGTTGGTGGCGGGCCAGTGCGAGTACTTGATGAAGCCGGCCGCCGGCTTGAACGCGCCCGATGCGATCATCTCGCGGATCTTGCGGTAGGTCAGTGCGTGCCGCTTCATGAAGTTCGAACGGCCCGACACCGCGGTCCGGGCCGCCTTCCACGATGACCTCGCAGCCGAGCCGGACGGCGAAGTCGATTGCCAGCTTCGCGTAATCGGTCATCGAGCGCCGGAGCTGCTCGTCGTGCGTGCGGATGCAGCCGAGGTGCAGCCCGGCAAGCCGCAGGCCGTGGGCGTCGAGCTTCCGGGCGAGGTCGGCCGGCTTCATCTCGCGAAGGTTGCCGTGCGGGTTGAACAGCTCCGGCGGAAACGTGAGCAGCTCGACCGCCGTGAAGCCGCACTCCGCGGCCTTGCGCAGCAGGTCGTCCAGCGAATCATGCCACCAGCAACAGGATGATGCAGCGATCTTCATGGGAAATCTCCAAGGCGAAAAACCGGCGTGCGGGGTTCTCTATTCCATCACGTCTTCACGGTTCTGACTGCCTTCTTCAGAAACTTCTGCACTTCAACGGGCTTGCCGGTGCGGGCGCTCTGGATGGCCGAGAAGATCAGCGCCACCGACTGGAGGTTGTCCCACACGTTGGTCTCCATCGGTTCGCCGCCCTCGAGCCAGCGGCAGAACTTCTCGATGAGCCAGGCGTTCATCCATTTGGGCTGCTGGCGGAGGGGCACCGGCTCCCAGTCGGGGTTGGGCCTCACGGAAGGATGCCACTTGATGCGGATGGCCTGTGTGTCGAGCTCGAGCGTGGCGAGTTCGCACTCGGCCCGGAAGTATTCGTTGGTCCAGCCGTTCATGGTGGATGCATTGGTCTTGGCGCCTTCGTAGAAGGTGCGAACGCCGTTCTCGTGATGCATGGTGACCAGGGCGTTGGAGTCGCCGGCAAACTCGCCCCACGGCGCGTTCCAGGTCTGCGCGTAGAGGCTGTCGCACTTGGCCCCGGCGAAGTCGTTCAGGATGTCGAGGTGATGCACCGCTCCCTCGACCATGAGGGGATCGGGAATTTCGTGGCGAAACTTGCCCCACGAGCCGAACGCGCGGCAGTCGCAGGTGAACCGGCAGACGATGTAGTCCAGCCGGCCCAGCTCGCCCGACCGCAGCAGGGCGCGGAAGGTGTCCTTGTCGTGGGCGAACCGGTGGCTCATCGTCACGCCCATCTTCCTGCCGGCGTTGCGGACCTTCTTCGAGATGCGCACGGCCGCGTCCATGGTGTCGGCTATCGGTTTCTCGCTGAGGACGTGCAGGCCGTGGTCAAGGGCGGCGTCGACCACCATTTCGTGGAATGCAGGGGGGACGACCACGGTGCAGAAATCGGCCTTGTTCTCGTCGAGTGCCTTCTTCAGGTCGGTGTAGCACTGGTCTTCGCGGAGGCCCAGCCCCTCGCGAGCGTTGACGAACGCGTCCGGGTTCTTGTCGACCACCGCCACCACTTCGACGTGCCCATCGGCCACGTTGGGCGGAAGGAAATGCCTGCACCACCAGCCGCCGAATCCGCCGGTGCCGACCTGGATCATCTTGTACGCCATGCGTTAGACTCCGTCGTTGAAGGATGGAAACATGTCGATGCCATTGTCGATAGTGCAAGAATGATAGTGGCCGGCGATTTCGATTGCAAGCACAATTCAGGGCGGACCGAATACCAGATACCAGGGCCTGTAGATGATTTGTGGGCGGAGTAGGGGCGGGCTGAGGGCATCTTCGTTCGCGGCTTTGATTTCGGTCTTGTTGGCATAGCACTGTCTCCGCGAACGAAGGTGCCCGAATCGCCCGCCCCCTGACGTGTGATTCAAAAGCATCGGGCGGGCGATTCGTGCAACCGCAAGCGGTTGCCCTCAGCCCGCCCCTACAGCGCCCACCAAGTCTTTACAGACCCGAATACCACTGCTTTTTTATCGCAATCCCAATCCCGGCGTGTTATAATGTATGGGTAAGCACAAGTAGGCCTTGTCAGCGTCCTTCCGACGCTTTCAGAAGTCTTTCCCGGGCAACAGTGAACACTTCCCCGAACTCACCGGGAGGGAGCCGTGAGCCGGCCCATGTGGGCGACCCTCCGTTTGCACCCGGATTGCTGATCAATCCGTCGGCATCACCGCGTCCGACGTGGCTGCCGTCGACGCTGCACTCCCTCCGGCATCGCAACTACCGGCTGTTCTTCTTTGGCCAGCTCATCTCGCTGATCGGGTCGATGATGCAGGGCGCCGCGATCAACTGGCTGATCTACGACCTGACCGGCTCGAAGGACCAGCTCGGGATCATCAACGCCCTGCGGGCGGTGCCGATCGTGCTGTTCACGCTGCTCGGGGGCGTGATGGCGGATCGCTACTCCAAGCGACGGATCCTGATCATCACACAGGCATCCCTGATGATGATCGCGTTCGCGCTGTCGGCCGTCGTCATGCTCGGCGTCCTCCAGGTGTGGCACATCATCGTTGTCAGCATGCTGTTCGGCGCGGTGTTGGCGTTCGATATCCCGACGCGGCAGGCGTTTGTCGTGGAGCTTGTGGGCGAGGATGACCTGTCCAACGCCATCGCGCTCAACTCGTCGATGTTCAATCTCGCCAACGTGCTCGGCCCGGCGGCTGGCGGCCTGGTGATGGCCGGGGTCGGGGCGGCCTGGTGCTTCTTCATCAACGCCGTCACGTTTCTCGCGGTGATCGGCGGGCTGCTGATGATGCGCATTGCAGAGAGGCCGAGGCCGCAATCCCGGGCGTCGGCGTTCAGGCAGGTCACCGAGGGGCTGTCCATCGTCATGCGGCAGCGGCGGCTGCGAAACCTGCTGTCGTTCGTGGCGGTGATGGGCGTGTTCGGGATGTCGTACAACGTGCTGATGCCGGTGTTCGCGAAGGACGTGCTGCGGGTCACGGAGCGGGGCTACGGAATACTGCTGTCGGCCAACGGCGTAGGCGCGGTGATCGGTGCCCTCGTCGTGGCCACGCTGGCGCGGACGAACCAGAAGTCGAGCTTCATTGCGGGCGGTGCAATCCTGTTCTCGGTCGCCCTCTTCCTGTTCGGGTCGTCCACCAGCTTCCTCGTATCGGGTTTGTGCCTGATCGCGGTGGGGGTAGGGTGGATTTTCATGATGTCCACTGCCAACAGCGTGGTGCAGAACTCGGTGCCGCACGCGGTCCGGGGGCGAGTGATGGCGATCTGGGCGCTGGTGTTCGTGGGTGCGATGCCGGTAGGCAGCCTGGAAGCGGGGAAGCTTGCCACGTGGCGGAGCGCCCCGGCGGCCGTGCAGATCGGGGCGATCATCTGCGGCGCGAGCGCGCTCTACGCTTTCTACTCAGTGGTGATCCGCCGGAGAACACGCGGGCGGCTCGATGCCGACGCCGGCCCGGCGGAATGAGGCAGCAGGCGGCAGGTTGCAGGCGTCAGGCAACAGGCGTCCGGTGTCAGGCCACAGTGCGCCAGACCCCAAGGCCCAGGTTGATCGCCGTCCTTACCGCACCAGAATGGTGCGGTCGTAGGGGCGAACCTTGTGTTCGCCCTCACCGAATCGCCAACAACTGCCGAATTGCCGACAACCGCCATTCCGCCGCAGGGGGGAACCTTGTGTTCGCCCACATGTCGGGGGATGCTTCCGCAAAAACTAAGGGCGAACACAAGGTTCGCCCCTGCGCCGTGATCGCCGTTGGTTCGGCCACCCCCCGCGCGCCTGCATCACCGTTGGTTTGCTCACCCGCACCCCTGTAGCCTGTAGCCTGCAGCCTGTGGCCTGCCGCCTGTCTCCCCGCTCACTTCTTCTGAATCGTATTCAACATATCCACGCTGGCATCGCGCAAGACCACGCTGGTCAACCTCCTCGCACGGTTCTACGACGCCGACGAAGGCCGCATACTCGTCAACGGTGTTGACATCAGCGGGCTGAAAATCGAGGACCTGCGCAGCTACGGCCCCACGGAGGCATGTGCATTCAGAAGTCGGAATCACAGGAGCGCCGCACGGTGGCGTCGATTGTGGGTGTTCCGGGAGATGCTCGGGATTCCGCTCGGAAAGGGAGGGTCCGCCAATTCCTCGTGGTTTTTCCGCGTGGTTTTCCGGCCGCCCACAGCCCCGTTCAGGGGGCTTTCCTGCGGACTGCCGAGTCCGCCGGCATCGCCGCAGGTAATAGCACCGTCCTTCAGGGCGGTGGGCTATCGGTGGCAAACCTACACACCGCCTGAAGGACGGTGCTATCACCCGGCTCGGAAGCCGGGGAATGCCCGTGAACGGGCATTCAGGGAGCGAAGACGCCGGATTCCGAAAACCATATTTCGTTGGCGCACCCGGAAACGGATTCCACCGAGGAAAACGATTGAAAACATCGGCGAGAACGGACATAATACTCCGCTTGAGTCCCCATGTTGGGGATGCCCCCGCCCGGCACCACGTCTGCCACGGATATGACACCACGAGATCGTCACAACGCGTTGTCAAACACCCTCGGTGAGAGCCTCTGGGGGTTCCAGATGGCGATGGTCGCCCCGGCCACGGTGCTCACCGTGCTGCTGCGGCACTACGGCTCGGGCGAGCGGCTGATCGGCTCGGTCGGTGCCATCGAGAGCGGGGCGGTGCTGCTGCCGCAGGTGCTGGGGGTGTATCTGTTCACGTCGCGCAAGCGGCGCAAGGTTCATCTCGTGTTGTGGCACGTGCTGCTGATGTCGCCGATGCTGCTCGTGATGGGGGTGCTGGCTCGCGGACCGGGCGGGATGTCGCCCCGTGCCGTGGCCATCGCCCTGCTGGTGTGCTTCGGCTGGTTTCAGACCGCGATGGGGGTGATCGTGGCGGTGTGGCTGGACTGGCTGGCGCACCTGTTCGGGCCGGCAATCCGCGGTCGCGTCTTCGGGATCAGTTGGTGCTGCTCGGCTCTCGCGGGCACCGGCGGCGCACTGGCGGCCGGGCACGTGCTCGAGACATATCCGCAGCCGCTCGCCTTCTCCTACCTCTACATGGCCGCCAGCGCCATGACGGTCGCATCGATGGCGGCATTCTGCCTGATGAAGGATCCCGCCGCCGATGCCCCCGCCGATTCCCCCGTGGCCGGCACCACGGGCCTGCTGGATTCGTTCAAGTCCAGCCTGGGCGACCGCAATTTCCGTGCCTTCATCATCGGCCGGATCATCGCCACCGGCGGATTCTGCATCGGGCCGTTCATCACCGTCTTACTATACGTCGGCGGAGGGCGGCGGCTTGGCCGCGAGCATGGTGGTATCGCTGGGCGCGGCCCTGACTGTCGGCTCCAGCATCGGATTCCTCGTCCTGGGGCGGATGGGCGACATCACCGGCCACCGGCTCGGCGTGATGGCGGGGATCGTGGCCCAGATGGCGGCACTGGCCGTGATGCTCGTTTCGGCCGGGAGGATCAGCTGCATGATGGCGTTTTTCGGGGCCGGGCTGGCTGCCGCCGGCGGCTTCCTTTCCCATACGAACATGCTGTATGAAACGTGCCCGCACGACAGCCGTATCGCCCACATCACGGTGGGCAACCTGGTGATGGGCACGACGTCGATCCTCTGCCCGCTGCTGGCCGGGGTGGCGGCGGCCCGCTACGGCACGCGCAGCCTCTTCGGCATCTGCCTGGTGCTGAGCGCGGGCGCCCTGCTGTGGTTTGCCCTTCGCGTGCGTGAGCCGCGGCAGGTCACCGAGCGCCCGGCGCCCGTTGACGTGAATCGGGCCGCATGACGCGGGCGCGAGGCTTCAGGAAGCCACGATACGCGGCACGAAAACAGCCGCCGTGGGGCATCTTTGAGCCTTCCGACCGGCGCTTTCCCCCGCGCCCGATCCTGAGGCCCGACGCACGATGCCGGAATCACGACTGCCTTTTCTGTTCTCATCCCTTGACATCCGCGCGGAATCCTATATAATTTGAAGGGTAGTTTGGCTCAGGGTCCATCCGCACCAGCCTCCGATTTTCGGGCTGGGGTGTGGGCAGTGCGGCTTTTTCAGCATCCGCTGGCCTTCAGCGGAAGAAAAAAGGTGGTGCAATGGAACAACGTCACAAGCTGCTCGGCACAATCCTGCTCGACATGGATGTGGTCAATGAGCAACAGCTTGAGGAGGGTTTGAACCTCCATCGGCAGTCCGACAAGAAGATCGGTGAGGCGCTGCAGGAGCTGGGATTCTGCAAGTCGGAAGACGTCTGCCAGGCCCTCGCCATGCAGTCGGGGCTGCGATATCTTGATCCCACCACCATCGAGATTCCCAAGGATGTGATCAAGCTGGTGCCGGAGAGCCTCGTCCGCGAGCACACCGTCATCCCGGTCTCGAAGGAAGATGGCCACCTCACCATCGCCACGTCGGACCCGTTCGACCTCTTCGCGCAAGACAACATCCGGTTCGCGACGAACACCGACGTGGACTGCGTGCTTGCCAGCCGGGAATCGATCCTGCAGGCCATCGAGCGGAACTACGGCGTGAACCAGGACAAGATCGACCAAGTGCTCGACGAGGCCGGCCAGACCGTCGAGTTCAAGGAAGAAAAGGAGCTCGAGGAATCGCTCGCCGCCGAAGGCGAAGAAGCACCCGTGATCAAGCTGGTAACGCTGATCATCGGCGAGGCAATCAAGCGCCGGGCGTCGGATATTCACATCGAGCCGCTGGAAGACCGCCTCCGCATCCGCTACCGCGTTGACGGTGTGTGCTTCGAGGTAGACAGCCCCCCCAAGCGGCTGCAGAACTCGGTGATCTCCCGCATCAAGATCATGTCGAAGATCGACATCGCGGAGAAGCGGCGCCCGACCGACGGCCGCATCAAGCTGCGCATCGTGGGCCGCGAAGTCGACTTCCGCGTCTCCTGCGTCCCTGCAAGCCACGGCGAAAGCGTCGTCCTTCGTATCCTCGACAGGTCGTCCGTGCTCTATGGTATCCAGGAGCTCGGGTTCATGGACGACGACTACAAGCGATTCCGCAACATCATCCGCCGCCCAAACGGCGTGTTCCTCGTCACCGGCCCCACCGGCAGCGGCAAGACGACCACCCTGTATGCCGCTTTGCAGGAGTTGAACACGCCCGACCGCAAGATCATCACGGCGGAAAACCCCGTGGAATACAACATCTCGGGCCTGAACCAGTCGGAAGTGAAATCGAACATCGGGCTGACGTTTGCCCGGATTCTCCGCGCCATGCTGCGGCAGGCACCCGAAATCATCCTGGTCGGCGAGATCCGCGATACGGAGACGGCGGAAATCGCCATCCAGGCCGCCCTCACCGGCCACTTGGTGTTCAGCACGCTGCACACGAACGACGCCCCGTTGGCCATCACGCGTCTGATCGATATGGGCGTGGCGCCGTTCCTGGTATCGTCGGCCATCCAGGCGATCATGGCGCAGCGGCTCGTCCGCACGATCTGCCCCAACTGCAAGCGGCCGAAGGAATACAAGCCGCACGAGCTGGCGTGGATCGGCCTGCGCGAAGAGGAAGTGCAGGGCGTTACCTTCTACCAGGGCGCCGGCTGCAAGGAGTGCAACCACACCGGCTACAAGGGCCGCCTCGGCATATTCGAGATGATGGAGATGACGCCCGAACTGCGCGAGCTGGCCTTCCGCAAGGCATCGACCAACAAGGTTCGCGACGAAGCAATCGTCTCCGGCATGCGCACCCTGCGCGAAGATGGCGTCCGCAAGGTAATCGCCGGGCTCACCACGATCGAGGAAATCCTCCGCATCACCGCGGAAGTCCAGGCACTGTACGAATAAGTTCACCAGTTTCCCAGTCTGGCAGTCAGCGAGTTTCACTCGAGAACCGGCCACCTGGTTAAACTCAGCAACTCGAGAGGCAAGCGTTGGCAATAGACATTTCCAAGATTCTCAAGATGGTGTCCAGCCGCAACTGCTCCGACATCCACTTTCACGTAGGGCGGCCGCCGACGGTGTGGCTGGACGGCCGGTTGCGGAGCCTTGATCTCCCGGTCCTCACGCCGGAAGATACGGAGCAGGTGGTCGAGACGATCACTCCGAAGCGGTGCAAGGCCGACTTCGAGGCAAAGGGCGGCGCCGATTTCGCCTACCCCTTCGAGAATGGCGTCCGGTTCCGCGTGGGGATCTACCACCAGAAGGGCAACATGGCAGTCGCCATGCGGTTGCTCCCCAACCGGATGATGTCCTTCGAAGAGATCGGCCTCCCCATGGGGATCAAGAACCTGCTGCTGAAGCCCCGCGGGCTGTTCCTCGTGACCGGCCCTACCGGTAGCGGCAAGACCACCACCCTCGCTACGATGATTGACTTCATCAACGCCGAGCAGGACCAGCACATTATCACGATCGAAGACCCCATCGAGTACTATCACGAGCACAAGAAATCGGTCGTGACGCAGCGCGAAGTGGGCGTAGACGTGACGACGTTCGGCGAGGCCACGGTTCGCGCCCTGCGGCAGGACCCCGACGTCATCCTCGTGGGCGAGATGCGCGACCTCGAAACCATGGAAGCCGCGATCGTCGCCGCTGAAACCGGCCACCTCGTTTTCTCCACGCTGCACACCACTGGCGCCGCCAAGACCGTCAACCGCATCATCGACGTCTTCCCGATGCAGCAGCAGGAGCAGATCCGGACCCAGCTTTCAACCAACCTCCTGGCAGTGATCAGCCAGGAGCTGCTGCCGAAGGTCGGCGGCGGACGCGTGGCCGCCTTCGAGATCATGGTCACCACGCCGTCCATTTCGCACCTCATCCGCGAAAATCAGGTCCACAAGATCGTGTCCGACATCCAGACCGGCAAGCGCCACGGCATGGTGCTGCTCGACGATTTCCTGGCCGAGCTCTACCGGTCCGGCAAGGGCGAATATGCCGAAGTGATGAAGCGCGCGCAGGACCCCGCATCCCTGCAGCAGAAAATCAAGCAGGGCCTGCAGGAATAAAGCACCAGGCTTCTTACAGAACCTGAGGAGACGCATAGCACATGGCTCAGCCCCAGCGAAAACTCATCGGCCAGATTCTCAAGGAACAAGGCTTCATCACCGAAGCACAAATCAACCAGGCGCTCAAGATCCAGCGCGACAAGGGCGGCGTCATCGGCCAGATCCTCAAGGATATCGGAGCCGTCAACGACGACGCCATCGTCACCGCGCTCGGCATCCAGTCCGGCATGGAAACCATCGACCTCGACAATGTAGAGATCCCTGCCGATGTCATCCAGAAGGTGGCGTTCTCCATCGCCAGCGTCTACAAGATCATCCCCGTCTCCTTCGAGAATAACGTGCTGACGGTGGCAATGGCCGAGCCGCATAACCTCGACGTCCTCGACGACGTGCGCTTCATGCTCTCGTGCGAAGTCAAGGGAGCCATCGCATCCCAGAGCGCCATCGAATCGGCACTCGACAAATACTACGCCCGCCAGAAGGAGTCCGTCGACGCCATCGTCAGGAACATCGAGATGGACACCGACCTCGAGCAGCTCGACTACACGCACAAGGAAGGCTCGATCAACCTCGACATCCAGGAGCAGATATCGTCGGCGCCCGTCGTTAAGCTGCTCAACTACATCCTCGTGGCCGCAATCAAGGACCAGGCGTCGGACATCCATTTCGAGCCGTTCGAGGAAGACTTCAAGGTGCGCTACCGCGTGGACGGCGTGCTCTACGACATGATGCCGCCCCCGCGGCACCTGGCGTCGGCGATTATCTCCCGCGTCAAGGTCATGAGCCAGCTCAACATCGCCGAAACACGCCTCCCCCAGGACGGCCGCATCCAGATCACCATCGGCGGCAACCCGATCGACATGCGCGTTTCCACCCTCCCTACGCTGTTTGGCGAGAGCGTGGTGCTCCGCGTGCTCGATAAGACGGTGATCTCGCTCGACCTCGACCGAATCGGCCTGCGCGATGACGAGCTGAAGGCCATCCGCTCGCTGATCGACAAGCCCCACGGCATCGTGCTGGTCACCGGCCCCACCGGCAGCGGCAAGACCACCACACTGTATTCCGCCCTCAACGAGGCCAACGTGATCGGCGTGAAAATCCTCACCGCCGAAGATCCCGTGGAATACGACCTCCCCGGGATCATCCAGGTGGAAGTGAACGAAGCGATCGGCGTCACGTTTGCCCGCTGCCTGCGAAGCTTCCTGCGGCAGGACCCCGACAAGATGCTCGTGGGCGAGATCCGCGACCTCGAGACCGCCGAGATCGCCATCCGCGCCTCGCTCACCGGCCACCTGGTGTTCAGCACCCTGCACACCAACGACGCCCCGTCGGCCATCACCCGTCTGCTCGATATGGGCGTCGAACCCTACCTGATCGCCGCCACGGTGGAAGCCGTGATCGGCCAGCGGCTCGTCCGCACCACCTGCGTCCACTGCAAGGAATGCTACGAGCCGACCGACGACATGCTGATGCAGCTCAACCTCACGCGTGACGACGTGCGCGACAAGTCGTTCTTCTACGGCAAGGGCTGTGACAAGTGCAACAACACTGGTTACCGCGGCCGAACGGCCGTGTTTGAAATCATGCAGATGAGCGACCGCATCCGCGAGCTGCTGTCGCAGCGGGCATCCACCGCGGCCATCCGCCAGATCGCCCGCGAACAAGGCATGCGCACCATGCGAGAGAGCGGCCTGCTCAAGATTTTCGACGGCATCAGCACCATCGAAGAAGTCGTTCGCGAAACACTGATGGCAGGCTGATCAGCCATCCCGCGGGCGAAAATCGTGATTCGCCCGGCCGTAGGGCGAACCTCGTGTTCGCCCTCGCGGGTCATCCGGACGAACCGTTATCCGGCCGTTGCAGGGGCGAACCTTGTGTTCGCCCTCGTGGATCATCCGGACGAACCGTTATCCGGCAGTTGCAGCGGACCACGTGTTCGCCCTCGCGGATCATCCGGACGAACCGTTATCCGGCGGCCGTAGGGGTGAACCCTGTGTTCGCCCTCGTGGATTGTGCGGGCGGACCACGTGTTCGCCCAATCGTTGTAGACGAATACCCGGCTCGCACCGTCTGTACTAGTGCGCGGGTTGGCCCGTTCGGCCGGTCACCTGAACCTTGAGGCTTTGTCAACCAGTTTGGTAAGCACATAAACCAGAGGAGGTGAATATGCCTACCTACGTGTATGAAGCAGTGGACTCCCGCGGGCAGCGGGTGAGGTCCGAGATCGAAGCTCTGAGCGAGGAAGAAGCCCAGAGCAAGGTGCGCGGCCTCGGCTACCTCGTCACCGAGCTGAAGCCGAAGGGCGCGCGCACGCGCGGGCGGGCCGCCGCCGTGGCAGCCGCACCCTCCGCCAAGAAGAAAACCGCCACCATCGGCAGCAGCGTCCGGCCCAAGACCCTGACGGCCTTCACCCGTCAGCTCTCCACCCTGATCAACGCCGGCCTCCCGATCCTCCGCAGCTTGCGCATCGCGGAAGAGCTCAACAAGCCCGGCGTGCTCAAGAACAACCTCATCGACATGGTCGACGACGTCGAAGGCGGCATGCCGCTCTCCGAAGCCATGGCCAAGCACCCCAAGACGTTCAACAAGCTCTACGTGAACATGGTGCGGGCAGGCGAGGCCGGCGGTGTGCTCGACCAGATTCTCGAACGTCTGGCGGTGTTCATGGAGAAGTCGCAGAAGCTGAAAAAGCGCGTACTCTCCGCAATGATCTACCCCGCCGCCGTCATCAGCGTGGCCATCTTGATCCTCTACGGGATCATCACGTTCGTCGTGCCGAAGTTCGCCATGATGTTCACCGAGCTCGGCACCGGCCTGCCCGTGCCCACCCAGATCCTGATCTCCACCAGCAAGACGTTCGCCACCTACTGGTACATGATCCTCGTCATCCCCGTTGGGGCGTATCTGGGTTACAAGATCATCAGCGCAACGCCGTTCGGCCGGCGGCTGATCGACCTGGTGAAGCTGCATTTCCCGGTGGTCGGGGCAATCGTGCGCAAGTCGATCATCTCCCGCTTCACCCGCACTCTCGGCGTCCTGATCGCCTCGGGCGTGCCGCTGCTGGAAGCCCTCAGCATCGTGCGTGAAGCCGCCGGAAACGTCATCATCTCCGACGCCATCGGCAGGATCCACGACAGCGTTCGCGAAGGCGACGACATCGCCGGCCCGCTGGACCAGACGAAAATCTGCGACCGAATGGTCGTCAACATGGTCGCCGTCGGCGAGGAAACCGGCGAGCTCGACAAGATGCTCATCCGCGTGGCCGACACCTACGACGACGACGTCGACGCCATGGTCGGCGGCCTGATGAGCCTCATCGAGCCGATGCTGATCGTCGGCCTCGGTTGTGCCGTCGCCTTCATCGTCATCTCCCTCTTCCTCCCGCTCATCAAGCTGATGACGAACCTGAGCCAGTCGAAGGGCGGGTAGAAACTAATCGCAAACCTGGTGAGTGTCGCAAGGGCGGCGGATGCGGGTCATCTGCCGCCCGTGGTCTTTCGCCCCACGCCGCCCGCGTCGGGTGGATGCCGCCCCGGCTTATCATCGAGGTGGCAAGCGCACTGAGCGCCGCGCTTCAAACTCTCTCGCGGGGTGCGTCGGGCATCGGTGTTGATTCGGCGCCGCCATTGTGCTAAAATGAAGTGTGGTGTTAGTGAAGGAAGTCCGATACGGAGGAGAGTGCAACCAGCTCAGTACGTAATCACATGACTGACCTGTTGTCGGCCATACAACCTGCCGATCAGTTCGGCCGGGCGACTCCGTGGGTCGCAGTGAAGGAGCACGTGGCGGCGGGACACTCCTGTGCCGTCGGCGGGCTCTGGGGTTCGGGGTGCGCCTACTTCCTGGCCTCGGTACTCGACGCCGCCCCGTCCATCGTGCTCGCCGTCACCACCGGCCCCGAAGAGGCCGACGATCTCGTCAACGACATCAACCTGTTCAAGCCTGACTCGGCCGTGCTGTTCCCGATCGAGGAATCGCTGCCGTCCGAGGAATCGTCCATCAATCTGAGCATTCTGGGCCAGCGGCTGGAGGTGCTGCGCAAGCTGCTCTTCTACGGAGCGAAAGCGGAGCCCGGCAGACGCGGACGGGCGGGCAACAGTGGCCCGCCCCTACAGGCGCGCGGACCGGCGGGCAGCGGCGGCCCGCCCCTGCGGGTGATCGTGGCGCCGGTGCAGAGCCTGATGCAGCCGGTGGAAACGCCCGAGAACCTCCAGACCGACGTGCTCACGCTGCGGCCGGGCGATTCGCGCCGGATCGACCAGATCGCCGAATGGCTGGTGGAACGCGGGTTCGACCGCGAGCCGATGGTCGAAATGCACGGCGAGTTTGCCATTCGCGGGGGGATTCTCGACATCTTCCCGCCCGCCGGCGACAATCCGGTGCGCGTGGAGTTCTTCGGCGACGAGATCGAGTCGATCCGTGAGTTCGACGCGGGCACGCAGCGCTCGATCACCCCGCTCACGTCCGTGCAGCTCGTGGGCGTGCCGCGATCCGCCGGGAAGCTGGTGCCGAAATCCGACCTCAGCACGAGCGTGTTCTCCTACCTCCCGAAGAACGCGTGGGCGGTGCTGCGCGAGCCGGTGGAAATCCAGGAGCGGGCGCAGAACGTGGCCGCATCGCTGCAAGGCTCCCAGGAGCTGTTTGGCTTCCCGGACCTCTACCAGGCGTCGCGGCGGTTCACGTCGATCCACGTGAGCGGCCTTGCGGCGGCGTCGGACCTGCCCGTATTCGACTTCCACACCGGCACCACCCAGCGGTTCGGCGGCGAGCTCAAGTCCATCATCGACGAGCTCCACCGGCTGGCCTCAGTGAACGAGACCGTGAACATCTTCTGCGAGAACGACGCCCAGGAGGCCCGGCTGCGCGAGGTGCTGAAGGAAACCGATCTGGCGGCGGAGCCGAAGATCGTCTACCGGCGGGGCTTCCTCTCGGCCGGGTTCACGCTGGCCCAGCCGCCGGTGGTCTTCGTGGGGCACCATGAGATCTTCAGCAGGTATCAGCGGCTGCGTACGGCGTCGACCCGCCGGCGGAGCGCCCCCATCGAGAGTTTCCTCGAGCTCCGCAAGGGCGACTACGTGGTGCACGTGACGCACGGGATCGCGAAGTTCCGCGGGATGGAGACCGTGCAGAAGGAAGGCGAGACGCAGGAATTCCTCGTGCTCGAGTTTGCCGGCAGCACGAAGCTCTACGTGCCGGCGAGC
>DATKYA010000479.1:0-4902 GCA_035528775.1 Planctomycetota bacterium
CTGGTGGGCGATGCAGTGCGGCAACGACGCGGCGAGAGTGACAACCACCGGAGCCGCTCCGGTGCCCGCTCCCTCGAGCCTGCTCCTGCTGTGCGTTGGGAGCATCTGCACGGCCGGGTTCGCCCGGCGTCGCAGGAAATAAGACCCCTGCCGCAAGACGCCACCCGCGGGGCGCCGCCCGCCGCCGTGGCGCGGTTCCAATCGTGAGCGGGAATGGGCGAAGCAAGCGTACGGCGCTGCTATCACGCTGCCTTGCCCATCCCCCGCTCGACATCATGTTCTGAAACGGATGAACGGATTGATTCCGGATCGAGAGCAACGGATGGCAAACAACCTGCCGAGCAACCCTGTGAACCATCAGCCCGGCGCTGTTGGCCGGCTGCCCTGGCGCGGCGGACGCTGCGTCCGCATGCTGCCGTGGCTGGCATGCGGCCTTGCCATCGGCCTGACCTATCGCGGCGTGCTGGCCGACCTCTGGACCATCTGGACCACCCAGCAGGACTACTCCCACGGCATTCTCGTCGTTCCATTTGCCTGCTACCTCGCGTGGCGCGCGAGCACCGGCCTGCGTGGCGTGGACGCCCGGCCGTCGTGGCTTGGCCTTGCGGTGCTCGTTGCCGCGTTCCTGATGCGCGAGATCGGCCTGCGCTGCTATTACGGCAGCGCCGAGCGTATCTCACTCATCGTGGCGATTTGGGGCGTCGTGCTCGTGCTCGCCGGGTGGCAGGTCGTCTGCCGGCTTGCCGGGCCGATGCTGTTCCTCCTGCTGATGATCCCTCCGCCCAACCAGGTGGTGGCCGCCATCACGCTGCCGATGCAACGCATGGCGGCATTCGCTGCTGCACAGGCCCTGGGCCTGATGGGCTGGCACGCCGCCCTCGAGGGCAACACCATCCGGCTGTACGGGCAGAGCCTGGAGGTCGCGGAGGCCTGCAACGGCCTGCGGATGGTCTTCGCGATCCTCACGCTGGGATGCGCGATCGCGTGCATGGTGCGCCGGCCGCTGTGGGAGCGGATCACCGTCGTCGCCTCGAGCATCGCGCTCGGCGTGGTGGTGAACGTAATACGCATCGTGGCCACCGGGGTGGCCGGGCAGGTCTTCGGCACGGGGGCGATCGCCGCCGCACACGACGTCGGCGGCTGGCTGATGATGCCACTCGCACTACTGGTGATGTGGTGGGAGCAGCGGTTCCTGCAGTCGTTATTCGTCGACGAGCGCGGAGCCGCGCCCGCCACGATGAAGGAGCAGCTATGCCACAGTTGACGACGACAACGGCGGCGATCGCGGCAGTGGGCACGCTGCTGGCGGCGGGGGCGTGGTACGATCACGACGCCGCACGGGTTCGCGCTGCCGTCGGCGACACCCTTCCCCTCCGCAAGCCCCTCGGCGAGCTTCCCCTGAACATCGCCGGATGGAAGGGCGTCGACCAGTTGCTCGACCAGAACGTCGTCCGCATCGCCGGCGCCACCGAATACATCAACCGTCGCTACACCAGCGCCCGCGGCGAAACTCTGAACCTCTACGTCAGCTACTACGGCAACCCGCGGACCATGGTGCTGCACCACCCCGACGTGTGTTATCCGTCCGCCGGGTGGAAGAAGCAGGTGAGCTTCGACTTCAACTTCACGAAAGCTGGCGAGCCGGGCCTTCGCTGGCCGGCCGTCGTCTTCCGGTTCGAGAAAGGGCGCGACAGGGTGACCGTCGTCAGCTTCTTCAACGTGGGCGGCAGCTACACCGCCGACCGCGATCTCGCCACGCGGGCAGCCCACCAGGCAATCGGCAGCACAGCGACCGACGCCCGCAATTTTTTCGCCCAGGTGCAGGTCACGCTGTACGGTGATCCCCGGACGTGGCCGCCCGACAGGATTCAGCGCGTCGCCGGCGGATTCCTCGCCGCATTGATGCCCGAGCTCGACGTCCACCTCCCGGGGAAAAATGATGAATGATGAACGACGAATGGAATCACGGCCTTCCCGGCTTCCGGCTCCCGGCGTTCATCGTTTCAGCAGGAGCGACGCAATGGATGACTTTTTCCAAGACTCGGTGACGGAGATGGTGCCGCGGCCGGCACAGGCCGGATCATCGCCCGCCGCCACGATTCTGCGGGCGATCCGCAAACGCTACGGATTGGGGATCGTGATCTTCGTTCTGCTGGCGCCGCTGGCGGTCGTTTTCTCGATCTGGAGCAGCCAGCCCTACTACGAGGCCGAGGCCATCGTGGAGGTGAACCCGATCCGCCCGCGGATCCTGTACAACACGGGCGACAACGAGCCCGGGCGGTCCTACGAATCGTTCTTCCAGACGCAGATGGCGAAGGTGAGCAGCGATATCGTGCTGGGGAAGGTGATCGACGACGCATCAGTCCGCACGGCGCCGCTGCTGCGGGATTCGGTCAACCCGCTGCGCACCCTGCGCAAGGCGCTATCGGTGAGGCGGATCGAGAACACGCAACTGTTCGCGGTCAGCGTGCGCGCGCCGAACCCCGAAGGCCTCGCCACGATCGTCAACACCGTCATCCGCGAGTACCGCGCCTACATCGACCAGGCCGACGCCGTATCCCAGAACCGCCGGTTGCAGGTGCTCGATGGCGAACGCAAGAAGCTGAAGCTCGAGGTCGACACGAAGATGGCCGCGGTTGCGAAAACACGAGAGGCGATGGCATCCGATCCGAACAGCTCGCCCGGGCCCGCCGGGCGCGACCCCGTGAGTTCCACGCAGGAATCGATCATCGAGGCCCGCGCTCAGCGCACTGCCGCTCAGGCCCGCCTCGAGCGCCTGAAGAAAGCCGCCGAGGAAAGCTCCGACGAATCCGCCGAAAACGCCGGCGAGATCCCCAGCTCCAAGGTGCAGGAGATGATCGATGCCGATCCCGAAGTGAAAGCCCTGCGGCAGGAGCTTGCGTCGCAGAAGATCGAGCTCGCCGTCATGAAGCAGAAACTGAGGGAGTCGAACCCGTCCCTCCGGCGGCAGGAAGCAGTGCTGCAGACCAGCCGGGAGCGCCTGGCCGCGCTGGAGGTCGAGCTTGCCCGCAAGATGGCCGCCAAGCTGCGCCAGCTCGAGCGCGACAGGCGAGCCGAGGAGATCAAGGCCGCCGAGGCCGAAGTGGAGGGCCTCGCCATTCGCGAAAACGCACTCGAAGAACTTGTCGGCAAGCAGATCGAGCAGCGGGCGATCTACGAGCGCAAGGCCGCCGAACTCAAATCCCAGGAGGAAGACTTCAAGCGCTCCCAACAGACGCTACTCGGTGTCGAGCAGCGCCTCCACGAACTCGAGATCGAATCCGACGCACCCGGATTCATCACTATCGGGTCGACCGCCACCGAGCCGAAACAGCCCGAGCCATACCTCGGCCGGCGGATCAACTACGTCCTCGTGAGCCTTGCCGGGTCGTTCGGCCTCGCGCTGCTCGCAATCGTCCTGCTCGACCGCCGCGACGACAGGATCTGGACGCCCGACGACATCCATTACCCCGCCGGCGCCGAGCTGCTGGGCTGCGTGCCCGACAACAGTGCCGATTTCCGCGGCCCCATCGGCCAGAATGCACTCTTCTGCCGCCACCGGCCCGATTCGTTCTTCGCGGAGCAGATCCGCAATGTCATGGCCGGCGTGCTGTATCCGGCCGACGGCAGGCCCGCGCGCTCCGTCCTGGTGACCGGCGCCGCACCCGGCGACGGCAAGACCACCCTCGCCGCCAATCTCGCCACCTGCGTGGCCGGGCTTGGCAAGCGCGTGCTGCTGGTCGACGCCAACTTCCGCAAGCCGGACCTCGCCCGCGTCTTCGACCTCGGCAACATCCCCGGCCTCGGCGACATCCTGACCTACGGCGCCGATCCCGACGAGGTCATCCACCGCGGCCAGGAGCCGAACCTCGACATCCTCACCGCCGGTTCTGCGCCCTCGTGCTCGGCCGGCATGCTCGGGTCGAACGCAATGCGCGAAACATTGCGGTGGTTCGGGCGGGAATACGACTACGTCATCATCGATGGGCCGCCGCTCATGCTCGCCGACGCCCGCATCCTCGCCCCGCTGGTCGACGGCGTGGTCTGCTCGTTCAAGGCACTCGCCAGCCAGCGCGGCGCCGTCGAGCAGGCGATCTCGTCCCTGCGACGCCTCGGAGCACGCACCATCGGCGTGGCACTGATGGGCGTAGACCCCCGGCACATCAGTTGCCAAGGCACAATGAAGGCGCTTGATGCCTATACGCAGGCGGAAGGCGCGGCCCAAACCAAAACTGTCTGATCACCCGCGCGTTGGCGCGGCGGAGGAAACGGATGCCCCGGACAATCAACACCAGGCTGATCCTGAAAACCATAGTCATCGCGTGGATCATCGTGATCCTGGCATTCATCGGCGGCAGGCTGGTGAGCGGTGTCACCGCCGGCAACCTGCTGCCGAAGGCGCGCGAGCTTGCCGCCGCCGATCATTTCGACGACGCGATCCGGATGTACGAAGGCTGGCTCGCCGAGCACCCGGACGACGAGCCGGTGCTGGCCGAATACGCGGGTGTGCTGGCGAAGGCCCACCGCATGCAGTTCGCCGCCGAAGCATGGCAGAAGGTACTGGCGGTCAATCCGCGCAACCGCGAAGCCCTGCTGTGGCTGGTCGACTTCCAGGCCAGGAACGCAGCCATCGCCGAGGCCATGGGGCGCGATGCGTCCGACGGCTGGCTGAAAGTCCGCGATCTCGCCGCACGGCTGGTGGAAGCGCACCCCGATTCCCCCGAGGGGTTCCGGCAGCTCGCACGGGCGCACAGCGAGTTGCGCGAGCTTGATCAGGCTGTGAAAACGCTGGCGAGTCTCGTCGACAAACATCCTGCAGAGGCCGCCGCTTACTTTGATCTCGCCGAGCTGGCACGCACACGCGGCGATCAGGATTGGCGCCGGTGGGTCGACCTGTGCCTG
>DATKYA010000480.1:0-12587 GCA_035528775.1 Planctomycetota bacterium
CGTTTCCTCATCCGGAAAACTCCTGAAGGGGCCGTCTCTACATGAATTATACCGCGCCGGCGCGCCATTCGGAAGGGAAAACGACTGATGATGAGATGAAGGGATGATGCGATGAAGAGGAAGAAAGGCCCCCAGTCCTCCTCCGTCCACTCCGTCCATTTGGTCCACTTGGTCCACTTCCTTCTCCCTTCATCTCATCATCCCTTCATCCCATCATCCTTCTTCCCTTCAGTGGGAATTCTCGACATTTTCCGCTGAATTGCGCAGGCATCCGGCCGATAATCAGCACGCGAGGGAGGCCCCGAGATCGTCGAACCGAGCCATGCCAGTCGGCGGGCACACTCAGCGGAGTGCCGGCCCGCCCGCACCTGTGGCATCCCAACCCTGATCTTCAGCCTTGACTATTCCCGATTCTTCATTACAATGTACGAAGCTAAGAACGCAAGAAGCTAAGAAGGCAAGAAGTCAGGAAGTCAAGAAGTCAAGAAGTCAAGAAGAGAAGCTCCTTGATTCCTGTCTTTCTGGCCTTTTGGCTTCCTATTCCTGGCCTCCTGATTCCTTGGCATCTCAACTTCCTGGCTTCTTGACTTCTTAGCTTCCTAGCTTCTTAG
Source organism: Planctomycetota bacterium (assembly GCA_035528775.1). Taxonomy (GTDB): domain Bacteria; phylum Planctomycetota; class PUPC01; order JABMSA01; family JABMSA01; genus DATKYA01. The sequence goes on from DATKYA010000480.1 coordinate 612, forward strand.
CTTCTTGACTTCTTGGCTTCTTGACTTCTTGACTTCCTGGCTTCTTCATCGGAGGATTCGATGGCTGACGTTGCACATGCAATGGTGCTCACGGGGTTCAACAAGCCGCTCGAGATGACGGAATTCCCCCTGCCCGCGCTCAAGCCGGGCGAGGTGCTCGTGAGAATCAAGGCCGCCGGGGTGTGCGGATCGGACGTGCACATGCTGCACGGGCACGACCCGCGAACGCCCCTGCCGATCATCCTCGGCCACGAGGCCGTGGGCGTGGTGCAGGAGACCGGCGGCAGGAAACGCGATATCAACGGCGACGACCTCCAGCCCGGCGACGCCATCGGCTGGGATCGCGGCGTAGTGTGCGACGACTGCTTCTTCTGCTCGGTCAAGAAGCAGCCCTACCTCTGCCCCAACCGCAGGGTCTACGGCATCTCGATTTCGTGCAAGGACGCCCCGCACCTCAAGGGCGGCTACGCCACGCACATGGTGCTCGACGCCAAGACGAAGCTGCTGAAGCTGCCGAAGGACGCCGTGCCGGAGCTGCTGGTGTCGGCGAGCTGCAGCGGAGCGACGGCCGCGCACGCGATCGAACAGTGCGACATCCGCCAGGGCGACACGGTGGCCGTGATCGGGACCGGCTCGCTGGGGATGTTTGCCATCGCGCTGGTCGTGGGCCGGGGGGCCGCGCAGATCGTGGCGATCGACGTTGAAGAATCACGGCTCGCGCTCGCCCGCGAATTCGGGGCCACCCACACGCTGAACGCCAGGCAGACCAAGCCCGAGCAGCGGCTGCAGCTTGTGAAGGACCTCACCCACGGACGCGGGGCCGACGTGGTGGTCGACTGCTCCGGCTACGCGCCCGGGATCAACGACGGCATCAGGCTGTGCTGCCGCGGCGGCACCTACACACTGCCCGGCATCGCCGTGCCCGTCGGCGAGACGCCCGTCAGCTTCTACGAAGACGTCTCCATCCGCAACCTCATCATCCGCGGCGTGTGGGTGAGCGACACCAGCCATTACCGGCAGGCGGTCGAGCTGGTCATGGCGAAGCGATTCCCGTTCGACCGGCTGGTGAACCGGACCTTCGAGCTGAAACAGGCGAACGAAGCCCTTGCGGCAACCGAACGCCGTGAGGTGATCAAGGCGGTTCTGAAACCTTGACCGGTTTGACAATCTGAAATGTGAATGAAACCGCAAAGACGCGAAGAGCGCGAAGGTCGCAAAGAAGAGGGAAATGAAGAGGTGGTTGATTGATGGGAAAGGGCTCGTCTTTATCTCTTTCTCTCTTCTTTGTGTCCTTTGAGTTCTTTGCGTCTTTGTGGTAGATTCACGCGTTCTCGCAGAGCAAAGAGGAGGCGTATGCGGAAAGTTGAAGAAGGCCCGAAACTGACGCAAGCGTGGTGCCCGTTTTTTCCGAATGGCTGCCCGCCCACGTACGAGCTGCACCAGACCGGCGGCTGCCCGCTGAACGAGGAGAACAAGTTCACCTGCACGCTTGACCGTGCGTGCCAGCCGCGGCCGGTGGTGAACGGAATCGTGATGCGGCGGGCGAACAAGCAGCGCGAGATGCTGCTCGTGATGCGCAAGGGCACAAAGGTGCAGCCCGGCAAGTGGGCCATCCCCGGCGGCGGCATCCACTGCGGCGAGACCGTCGAGCAGGCGATCGTCCGCGAAGTCCACGAGGAAACCGGCTACGGCGTCGAGCTGGTCGATGAATCTGCATGCTTCGACGACGGCAGCCGCCGCATCCTCAACGGCAAGCTCGTCCCGTTCCAGGTCATCTCGGGCAACGGCGTTGACGACTGCCGCAACTACGTCGGGTTCTTCGGCTACTGCAAGGTGGTCAGCGAGGCAAGCCAGCCACCCAACGACCCGTTCACCGAACGCTGGCAGTGGTTCACGCCCGAGCAGGTGAAGGTGCTCGCCGACGAAGGCAAGCTCACGCCGCTCGATGCCGTGGTCGTCAGGAAGTGCGTGTTCAAAGACGCATGAAGCGCGGGAAAACCACAAGAAGATGGATGATGAGATGATGGGATGAAGGGAAATGATGAATGATGAACGCTGAAGATCGGCTTCGGGTCTTCCGTTCATCGTTCATCATTCATCGTTTTCCCTCTTCCCCTCTTCTTTGTGTTCCTTCGTGCCTTTGTGCCTTCGTGTCGAATCCACACTTCACATGCCCAACCGCCCCCGAACCACCAGCAGATCCAGCACGTTCACCGCCCCATCCGCGTTCACATCCGCCTTGCGTGCCTCGATCGACGACGCGGGATCGCGTCCGAGGCTGTTGCGCACGAGGATGAGGTCGAGCACGTTCACCCGGCCGTCGTAGTTCACGTCGCCGGGGAGATACTCGTAGGCGCCGATGTCGACGGTCGCGGCGCCGTCGAGGTCGCCGTCGATCACGCGCGGGAGGCCGGCGATGTCGGTGGCGGGGAGAACTTCGATCACCGGCGTGCCGGGGTTGTCGACGTCATTCGTGCCGGCGTCGATGCAGGGCGAGCCGGGGAGGAGGTGGTAGTCGCCGAGGATGAAGGTGTCGTCGGAGAAATCGGATGGCGTGCCGGCATCGTCCCAATGGCCCGGATCGACGAAGAGGGGGTCGGCGTCGATATTGCCGGAGCCCCAGGTGAGGGTCGCATAGTCGCCGATCATGGCGCCGGCTTCCCCGCCCGCAACATTGCTGCTCTTCACGGTGAGGCTAGCCTGATACCAGACCGGTTCTTGCCCAGCAACGTGCAGTTCCGGCCCGCTGGGTGCGGTGTTGTGCTGAAGGACTGTGCTGGCGATCAGAGCCTGGCAGCGATAGGCTCGTATGCCGCCGCCTGCTCCAGCGGCTCGATTGCCGCTGATCGTGTTGTTGAGAAGGATCGGTGAACCTTGATCGAGGAGGACGCCGCCGCCGTCGCTTTCGGTGGAGTTGCCGACGATGAGGTTGTTGGCGGCCAATCCCCCATAATTGAGTTTAACGCCGCCGCCTCTATTGCAGGCTATGACGTTGGCAATCACAGTCACGGCGGATATGTCATACAGACCGGCCGAAAGCCCTGTCCCATCGTTTCCTGCAACGGTATTGTCCACAAGCACCGCTGGGTCTGCATCAGCGATGAAGATGCCAGGTGTCCGATTGTCGATGACTTGATTTCCGGCGAAGAGTACGCCTTCGGCCAGGTTAATGTAGATGCAGGGGTGAAAGGCATCTCCGGCCGTGGTTTCGGAGATAACGTTGTTCACTATTGCGAGATCGTATGCCCAATGGGCGCCGAATGCCCCGCCTACTGGAGCTGAGTTGCCCAAGAGAGCGTTGTCAGCAATGAGCCCGGTCAGCGGATACCCTTCTATTCCCGCGCCGAAGGCCGTCGAACCATAGTCAACGCCAACGTTATCGCAAATGGTATTGCCAATGATTTGAGCGTTCGCCCAGCCATAGATGCCTGCCCCATCCCGACATGCATTGGACGTGATGGTGTTGCCTTCGACTCGCGCTTGATCGATGTCCCAGAGCAGGATTCCGCCCCCCAAGTCCAGGGCGGTGTTCCCGGTGATCGTGTTACCTGCGACAACTGCTTGGTCCGCATCGCAGATTGCCACGCCGCCTCCAAATACCCGTGCATAGTTGCCAACTATGGTGTTGTTGGTGACTGAGACACAGGTACCTGAGCAGTAGATGCCACCGCCGATGTAGTCTGTGCTGCCGTTGGTGATCGTGAGGCCTACCAAAGCGCAGTCGCTCCCTCTCCCTATGGTGACACACGAGCCTGCCTTGCCACCATCGACTATGGTGGCATCCACGACCTGTTCGTCTTCGGGATCCGTCGATTGTACAGTTATGCCCTTTCCGAGGAAGTTGATGTTCTCAACGTATCGGCCGGGTGAAACCACTATCACGTCACCCTCTGCCGCTGAATGGATGGCGGCCTGGATGGTAGGTTGATCGGCTGGGACGTTGATCTGCGCAGCGTACAGGTGGCAGGCCCAGCATAGCAGAGCCGCGGCAAGCATACTGGAAAACGCGATTCGCTTCGACATGGTGAAATCCTCCGTGATGGGGTTGATTGCCGCCCCGGCATGCAGTTGTACGACGGGGCGGCCAAGTGACATCCGATATCAGGGACACCTTGTCCCGAGCAGGGTGCGGGTGAAGAGCAGGTCCAGCACATCGATGGTGCGGCCATCGTTGTTCACGTCTGCTTGCCAATTACTGCCATCGCAGGGGCTTTGGCCAAGCTTGTTCCTGATGATGATCATATCGAGGATGTTCACCCTGCAATCAAGATTCGCATCACCGGGCGTTGCCCAGAGGCTGCCGGTAGCCCCGTATTCATGCGCCCCGATATCGTAGGTACCATCACCGCCCGTGCGACGAATGCGGGAATCTTTGTCTTCGTAAGGTGCACGGCGAGTTGACAACTGGCACGTTCCTTTATCAATGCAAGGCGACCCTGAACCAAGCCTCCAATCTTGGGTGAGCAGAGGATCCGCGTCAATATTGTGATGAGCGTCGAAGTCATTACCATCTGCAAAAATCCCCGTACTGATGTAAGCAAGGGCACCGTGCAGGTCGGTGTAATCTACCGTCACACTGGCGCCGTTACCGCCGTTCTCAAGTGCGATTTCGTCCCACTTGCGTTGCCCACCGGAATCATCCGATTCGTTCTTCCAGAGGATTGTGTTGAGAACCACAACACTCGCGGAGTTGTTGGGAGAACACTCAATCCACAGGCCTCCACCGGTGAGCGCGGAGCTGTTGTCCTCAACATCATTGGCTGTAATAGTGTTATTCACAATCGAGATGTTAGTGGAGTTATAACAGTGGATGGCACCGCCTGCGTCGTCAGCACTATTTGAGGCGATATAGTTGTTGGCGATGCAGTACCTCATGTTAGCTCCGTTACAGTGGCTGATTGCGATGCCGCCGCCGAAAGAAGATGCAATGTTTCCACTGATAGTGTTCTTTTCCATGAGGGGAATCTTGCCGGATGTACCTGAACTTACCTCATAGTTGTAGCAGCGTATGCCCCCGCCTTGATGCGCCGAGTTACCCGTGATGGTATTCCGGATGATCCTCGGCACCGAACTGCTATTGGTGGAGCCAACGCAGTAGATTCCTCCGCCATATATCGCGCCACTGTTGGCGGTGATGATGTTTCCTTCGATTGTCGGCGATGTACCTGTACCGCATTTGATGCCGGTTCGGCCATCCGTGATAGTGAAGCCGGTGATTGATCCTGCTGTTCCCGTAGTTGTGTACTCCACGGTAGGACTGGTGGCAGACTGTGCTGAGATGATGCTCGCGCGATCCGTGACTGGCTCCCAGGTGCTTGGATCGAGTCCGCCCCTGAGATGAACCGTCTTGCCGATCACGAGGTTCACTGTGTAGGTCAAGTCATCTTCTTCGCCAACGGCAACTCCAATCAGTTCTCCACCATTCGCTGCGCTGATGGCCTCCTGAATTGTGTTGTACGGCTCATTGATCGTGCCGCTTTCCGTGCCCGAGTAGGCACCATTGACGTATATGTCGATGTCCTGAGGGTTGAAACTCAATTCATTTTCTGATTCGCCACCTTGATAGCCTTCGCCCGTGCCCACAGTCACGTACAGCGTCGATGGCAGATCAACCTCGATCACTTCGGCGTACTTGTCGCCGAATAGGAAGTATTCGGAATCGATGTTGATGGCGACGATACCGTCATCATCGGCACGCAGGGTGAAGACGACGACGGCGCCGCTGCCGGAGATGGACATCGGGCTGAGGAGCATGGCAGTGTGGTAGTCGGCGGGGACGGGATAGATGCCGTCGAAGATGGTGTGGTTGTCGGCGAACCAGGCGCCATGCACGGCCGAGTCGATGGGCGTGGCGGGGCCGCTGACGGTGATCTTGCACTCGTAGCCGGCAAGGTCCGTGATATCGACCACGTAGAGGACGACATAAAATTCGTCCTCCACGTCGACGTTGATTTCGGTTTGGCCGTTTTCATCGGCCAGATAGGCGGATGCAGCACTCACGTCAGGGACAGGAACGAAAGCGAAAAGGAGGCAGATGAAAACGACCGGAAGGACGGACAGAAGGGCGGTCAGGCTCGGGAGTTGGCATGTTGCCCCCCCCCATTTCGCATCCTGCGAATTCCTCATGGCGCTCACGATGATCTCCTTTCAAAACGACCAGACAACCGATCCGAGTACTGCCTGGGCGGTCCACAGCGGGCTGCCCCTCAATGTATCTCCTCCGGCTCTGCGGCGCCGTCAGTGGGGTGCGGAGCCGTCGAATTCCTGTTCAAGCCTCCCTATACTAATTATATCGGGTCATGTGGCCGTTGTCAAGCCGGACATCGGAAAATTTTCAGGATTTTTTCGCGGTTCGTAAGTGGTTATGGCGCAATGACTTATGCAAAAAACGTGCCATGAAGGGGGAGATTTCTTCGGGAAATTCGGCTGCTATTGCGCCGTTTTCGCCGCATTTTCGCTGATGGGCTACCGCTTCTCCAGCCGATACTCCTTGCACCCATCCCGCGCCGCGATCTCGACCGTGAACGCCACGCCGCCGTCGACGGTCTTGTGCGGGACGACGCGGCTTTGCACCGTCACGCGGACCTCGCCGGCCTCCAGGCCGGGGGCGGCGATGGTGATGGTGCCGCCTTCGCGGCCGGCGATTCTCCCATCGATTTCGACTTGATCTGCATCCGGAACCGTCTCGCCTCGGCCTGCCCGCCTGAATGACGAGATGATGGGATGAGGAGACGAAGGGATGAGGAGATGCTGGGACGGTGAATCCCGGCCGGCCAACAACATCGAGCACCGAACATCAACCAATGCACAGAGAACGACGACACCGAACGCCACACGCTTCCTGGGATCCCACGGACGTACAAGGGCGAACACAAAGTTCGCCCCTGCGACGACAGCGCTCAGCGTTGCTTCCCGGCCGTTGAGTGCTCCTCTTTCATTTGACGGTTCGGTCTTCGCCGCTCGATCCTCCTGTTTTCGTTCTTCTCCCTTCATCCCTTCATCCCATCCTCCCGTCCTCCCGTCACTCCGCTTCCTCTTCGACCGGCGGCAGCATGACGGCGTCGATGGAATGGATCACGCCATTGCTGCAGATGATGTCGGGCTGGGTCACGTTCGCTCCGTCGACCATCACTTTGCCCTTCTCGGAGGTCACCTTCAGTTCCTGTCCGGCCAACGTGGACAGATTCCGCATCCTGCCGAGGCGGTCGGACATCACCTTCTGCTGCACGACGTGGTATTTCAGGATGTGGGCGAGCTGGTCCTTGTTTTCCGGCTTCATCAGGTTGTCGAGCGTGCCGGCGGGCAGCTTTTCAAACGCCTGATCGGTCGGAGCGAACACGGTGAACGGCCCCGCGCCCTTCAGCGTGTCAAGCAACCCCGCCTCCTTCAGAGCCTTGCCGAAGGTGTTGTGATTGCCCGTCTCCCTGGCGGTCTCCACGATATCCTTGCGCTGCACTTCGGCGGCCGGGTCGGCCGTCTTGTGTTTCTCCACATCCGGCGGCATCATCACCGCGTCGATTTGCTGGATGATCCCGTTGCTGCACACGATGTCGGGCTTGGTAATGGTCGCCCCGTCAACGGTGATCTTGCCGCCCTCCTCCACCTTCACGGTAAGGCGCTGCCCGGACAGCGTGTCGAGCTCCTTCGTTCTCGATGCGCGCTCGGCGCTCAGCCTGCCATTCACCACGTGATACTTCAGGATCTCGGCGAGCTTCTTCGAGTTTTCCGGCTTCATCAGATCGTCGAGCGTTCCCGCCGGCATCTTGCCGAACGCTTCGTCCGTGGGGGCAAACACCGTGTACGGCCCCTTCCCCCTCAAGGTGTCGGTCAGCCCAGCCGACTTCACCGCATCCAGGAACTTGGTGAAGTTCCCGGCATCGGTCGCCGTCTGGATGATGTCCTTGCCCTTCCCCTCGGGCGCGGCCCCTGCGGGCTCGCTCTTGCAGCCGGCCAACGGCACAACCAGCAACCCAGCCAGCACAACAACCAACCACACTTTCCTCATGTTTCGCTTCTCCTCATCTTCTTTCCGGTTTCAGTTCTCCAGTTGTTCAGTTGTTCAGTTCCCCGGTTGTGCCCGAAATCGGACATCCTGAACCGATCAACTGGCCAACTGATGGACCGATGAACTGACCAACTGTTGATGCGGCACTCGGTGCGGCACCTGGTGCCCCGCGCCGCATTCACGTCAGGAACGTCTTCGCCTACTAAACTGAACATTCCACAACGCCAATTTGGTCTTGAACCTTTCTGCCGCCCCCTTTATACTTACTGCCGCCCGGTGAATGGGAAAGAACGACAGTCGGCCGGTTGATCAGTTGGTCAGTTGTTCAGGAAGCCTGCAGGTCAGAAGTCTGGACCCCTATCTTCCTGTTTTCTCGGCCCCTTGACTTCTTGGCTTCCTTGTTTCTTGACTTCCTGTCTTCTTGACTTCTTATGAAAGGAATCGCACAGTGGCACAGATCAAGACACTCCTGTATGCCGGCGGGGAAATCCACGACTGGAAGGGCTGCGGCGATGTCGTCGAGCCGATCCTCCGCGAGGCCGGGCACTTCGACGTCACCCGCGTAAACAACGACCTCTCGTGCCTCGAGGCGGAGAAGCTCGCCCCGTTCGACCTCATCGTCTTCTACCATACCGTCGGCTCCATCACCGACGCCCAGAAGAACGGCCTGCTCAACTGGGTCGCCAGCGGCAAGGCCTATGTGGGAATTCACTCCGCCGCCGACTCCTTCCGCGACTGCCCCGAGTACCGGGCGATGGTCGGCGGATGGTTCGTAACCCATCCAGCCTACCGACAGTACCAGGTGAGCGTGGTCGACCCCACCCACCCGATCACGAAGGACCTCGTGGAATTTTTCGTCACCGACGAGATGTACGTGACCGACTATGATCCGCGCGTCAAGATCCTCTGCTCCAGCCTGTGGAAGGGCGAGAAGATGCCGGTCGCGTGGACGAAAGACTGGGGCAAGGGCAAGGTCTACTGGCTGGCCCTCGGCCACGACCCCGCCGCATGCAAGCAGGACATCTTCAAGACGCTGCTGGTGCGCGGGTGCCTCTGGGCCGTGCAGAAGTAACGGGAATCATATCTACAGATGGCTGGCGCGGCACGAGGCGGCAACCGAGAAGACTGTGGCTTTGGGCCGAAGAAAACGGCACACGCCGAGTCCACTTGGTCCACTCAGTCCACTCAGTCCATCGGGTCTCATGCAGCCCACAATCCTGCGCGAAGGAACAGTCAATGCGAAACTGCAGTTTGCTCGGTGTGGTGATTTTGTGCGTGTTTTCAGCAGCGGCAACGGCGGGCGAGAACCGCTGGGCCATCCCGCCGATCGACCAGCCGCCGGCTCAATTGCCGCGGCTTGCCGAGCCGCTCGTTCTCGACGGCGACCTGCGCGAATGGTCGTCGACGGCGTCCGCTCCCGTCTGGTCGCGCGCCGATCTCGCCCACGTCATTCCCGGCACCGCCCACCAGTGGAACGGCCCTGCCGACGCGAGTATGGAAGTCTCCGCCGCGTGGAACGACCAGGGCCTCTGCATCGCTGCACTCGTCCACGACAACGAGCTCATCAACGACCAGCCCGATGACCTCCTGTGGCAGCGCGACTGCATCGAGCTGTTCGTGGACGGCCGCATCGGCGACAGGTTTATGAAGCCGCCCTACAGCCCCGGGGCCTACCAGTTGTTCATCAAGCCGCCGCTCGCCGGCAAGCCGCCCGTGATCGCGGTGAATCCCCGCGACGGCAAGATCGAGGGCCTCAAGATCGCCGGCAAGCCCACGGCCAGCGGATTCGTCGTCGAATGCATCATTCCGTGGACGGCGTTCCCCGCCTTCGCCGCGTGGCCGCCACAATCGCATTCCAGTTTGCACTCGATGATTACGATTCCCGCGACGGCGGCAAGACCCAGCCGCGAATGCTCAACTACCACGCGACCCCCGCGCTCTTCATGAGCCCGCAGAATCTCATCAAGTGGGTGCTGGCCGACACCATCACGACCGGCGCCGAGACTACGCTGACCCCGCGGGCATCGCTCGAAGCGCAGACGAAGATCCTCGACGATGGGCCGGTGCCGCTGGCCGCGGCATTCACCCCCGGCCTCGGCCGGACCGTGCAGGCGGTGAGCATCACCATCGCAGATTCAGCCGGGAAGACCGTGTTCAGCGACACGATGAAACCGAAATCGCTGCCAGCCCCGTGGAAGCAGGGGCGCTCCGCGCGCACCGAGTGGAAGCTGAAATCCACCGGCGACGGCGTCTATACCGTCAGCCTCGTCGCCCACGCGAAGGACGACAGCGTCATCGGCACGCTGTCGCGCCGCGTGCTGGTAGGCCGCCAGGCGATGCGCGACGCACGCGCGGCCGTTGATGACGGGATCGACCGCCTGCGCGCGGCGAAGCTGCCCGAGCTGGCCCAGGCGCGCCCGTTCGCCGCAACCGCGCATCTCGCAGCAGCCGTCACCATCGAGCGGCTGAAACGCTCCATCGAGCTTGAGGACCTCGACGGCATGGATTCCACCCGCCGCGAGCTCGCCGCACGCTTCGACGTGCTGGCCGACGGCAAGCTCGACATGCAGGACCCCGGCGACCTCGACCTGCTCGCGCTCACCGGCGACCCCGATGCCCAAGTGATCGCCGAGTTTATGCGCAGCCCCGGCGTCGCCTTCTCATGGGGAGCCATCCCGCTCGCCTGCGCGTGGCTCGAAACATTCCCCAGCGCCGATGAGGCGAAGAAGCGGTTCGAGTCGGCACCGAAATCACTCGTCGTGTTCGATCCTGAACTCGCGACGCTCGACGGCCTGCCCGCGCGGGTCACGACCACGCAGTGGGATTCCTGGCCGGCGCAAGCCGCTGCATTCCGGCCCGACACTCACCTGCTGCTGGTGAACACGCAGACACGGCGGGCCTACGTACTCAACGCGAGCCTCATCGCGAACGTCCGAGTCGACGCGGCCGCTGCGCTGCCCGATTGCCCGCAGGCCGTGCGCGAAAATCTCGACGCCTGGGCCAAGGCCGCTAACGTCCCTCTGCTCCCGCTCGACGAAGCCTTGGCCAAGAACACCGTGCTGCTCGCGGGCAACGTGAACGCCCAACCCGCCGCCGCCAAGCTGGATGGCTTCAAGTTCTCCACGGCCACCGTCAGGCGAGACCTGGCAGAGATGAGCGTGCTGAAAGGCGACCGGATCTACAGCACGTCGAACCCGACGCGCGAGATGTCGGAGCAAATCCTGCGGCTGGTGCTGGCCGGCAAGCCGGTCACGCCCGAGCAGGTGGACGGCCTCCGCCAGATGCTCGTGAAAACGGCGGGGCAGCTTCCGCCCGAGCCGCTGCCGGACGGCATGAGCCTGTTCTGCGGCGACGTCCACATGCACTCGTTCTATTCCGACGGCAGCCTGTCGCCGCTTGCCATCGTGCTGCAGACGATTCACTGCTTCGAGGACTTCTCCGTGCTCACCGACCACAACACGATCGAGGGCGCCCGCGTGGCCGGCCGGCTGTTCGCCGATCACGGCATCGCCTTCCCGCTCACCATCGGCCAGGAGATCACGATGCGGTGGTCGCACATGAACGCCTACCCGCTCGCGGAGCCGGTCACGCCCGAGCTTCCGCCCTACGAGCTAACCAAGGCCGCCCACGAGCAGGGCGCCGTGATCCAGTGGAATCACCCCGGCTTTCCCGACTCCGATTGGGCGCTCGCCCACATGAACACGCAGCTCGACGACACCGGCTGCGACGCGTGGGAGCACGTTCCGCCGACCTTCGACGACTGGAAGCAAGCCGGCAAGCTGCCGGTGATCGTCGGCTCCACCGACACGCACAGCGGCGCGTGCAGCACTCCGGCCGAGCGCACGATCATCCTCGCGCCCACGCCGCTGGGGCCGGACCTCGCGGAGGCCGTCCGCCGCGGGCAGGTGCTCGCCGTCGAGGTCGGCAGCGCCCGCGTGATCTACGGGCACGACACCATGCTCGGCCGCGCC
>DATKYA010000481.1:0-3854 GCA_035528775.1 Planctomycetota bacterium
GGCTTCTGGTTTTCCATTCGCTGGCTTGCGCAGGCGGTCTTACGCTTCGCCGACGACCTTCAGCGTGCGCGTTTCCTTGATTGCAGCCTGTGCGGCGGCAAGCCGGGCCACCGGCACGCGGAACGGCGAGCAGCTCACGTAATTCATCCCCACCCTGTGGCAGAAGACTACGGAGTCGGGGTCGCCGCCGTGCTCGCCGCAGATGCCGATCTTGAGGTCGGGGCGGGTCTTCCGGCCCTTCTCGACGCCGATCTTGATGAGCTGGCCGATGCCGCCCTGATCAAGCCGCTGGAAGGGGTCGTCCGGCAGGATGCCCTTCGAGATGTAGGTGGGCAGGAAGGTGCCGACGTCGTCGCGGCTGTAGCCGAAGCCCATCTGCGTGAGGTCGTTCGTGCCGAACGAGAAGAATTCGGCGATCGTCGCGATCTCGTCGGCCACCAGGGCGGCGCGCGGAATCTCGATCATCGTGCCGATCTTGTATTCCACCTTCACGCCCTTCTTCTCGATCACCTGATCTGCCGTTTCCTTGATCAGGTCGTGCTGGAGCTTCATCTCCATGATCGTGCCGACCAGCGGGACCATGATCTCGGGGAAGACACTGACGCCTTTCTTCTGGCATTCGCAGGCTGCTTCCATGATCGCGCGGGCCTGCATCTCGGTGACCTCGGGCAGAGTGACGCCGAGGCGGCAGCCGCGAAGACCCAGCATCGGGTTCAGCTCGTGCAGTGCAGCGACCTTCGCCTTCACGTCCTTCGCGGTGATCTCGAGGCCGTCCTTCTGCATCTGCGCCGCCATCGCCTTCTGCGTGGCGTCGTCCTGCGGGAGGAACTCGTGCAGGGGAGGATCGAGCAGCCGGATAGTCACCGGGAGGCCGTCCATCGCCTTGAAGATGCCGACGAAGTCCTTGCGCTGGAACGGCAGAAGCTTGGCGAGTGCGGCCTTGCGCTCCTTGACGTCGTTGGCCATGATCATCCGGCGCATCCAGTAGATGCGGTCGGGTGCGAAGAACATGTGCTCGGTGCGGCACAGGCCGATGCCCTCGGCATTGTAGCCGCGGGCGACCTTCGCGTCGCCGGGAGTGTCGGCGTTGGTGCGGACGCGCAGCTTCCGGTTCGCGTCGGCCCAGCCCAGCAGCGTGGCGAGATCGCCCGACACGCTTGGCGGGATGGTGGGCACCTGGCCCAGGTAAACCTCGCCGGCGGTGCCGTCGAGGCTGATCCACTGCCCCTGCTTCACGGTGATGCCGTCAATGGTGAACTTCCTGGCCTTGTAGTCGATGTTGAGCGCGCTCACGCCGACGACGCAGCACTTGCCCATGCCGCGTCCGACCACGGCGGCGTGGGAGGTCATGCCGCCGCGCGCCGTGAGGATGCCCTGCGACACGTGCATGCCGCCGATGTCCTCGGGCGACGTTTCGACGCGCACCAGGATCACCTTGGCCGACTTGTTCTTCTCGACCATCGCTTCGGCGTCCTTGGCGTTGAAGACCACCTGCCCGGTGGCGGCGCCAGGTGAAGCCGGCAGGCCCTTCGCGATCTTTTCCTTCTTCGCCTTCGGATCGAACCGGTCGTGCAGCAACTGCTCCATCTGGTAGGGATCGATCCGCAGCACCGCTTCCTGCTCGTCGACCATCTTCTCGCTGACCATGTCGACGGCGTTCTTGACGGCGGCGGCGGCAGTGCGCTTGCCCTTGCGCGTCTGCAGGATGAACAGCCGGCCGTTCTCGATGGTGAACTCGATATCCTGCATGTCCCGGTAGTGCTGCTCGAGCTTGCGGCGGTAGCCTTCGAGCTCCTTGTAGATGGCAGGATTCTGCTCATCGAGAGCGGAGATCGGCATGGGCGTGCGGATGCCGGCCACCACGTCTTCGCCCTGGGCGTTCATCAGGTACTCGCCGTAGAAGACGTTCTCGCCGGTCGACGGGTCGCGGGTGAAGCAGACGCCGGTGCCGGAGCTCTCACCGAGATTTCCGAACACCATCGTCTGGACGTTCACGGCGGTGCCGAGCAGACCGCGGATGCGGTTGATCTCGCGGTACTTGATGGCGCGGGGATTGTTCCACGAGCCGAACACGGCGTCGATGGCCAGCGTGAGCTGCTCGCGCGGGTCCTGCGGGAACTCCCGCTTCCCCTTCGTCTTGATCACGTTCTTGTAGATGGCCACCAGCTCCTTGAGGGCGGCCGCGTCGAGATCGGTGTCGACCTTCGCTTTTTTCCTCTTCTTCAGCTTGTCCATCTCGTGCTCGAAGGCTTCATGGCCGAGCCCGAGCACGACGTTGCCGAACATGTTGACGAGGCGGCGGTAGGCGTCCCACGCGAAGCGCTCGTTGCCGGTCATCTTGACGAGGCCCTGCACCGACTTGTCGTTGAGGCCCAGGTTCAGCACGGTATCCATCATGCCGGGCATGGAGACGGCGGCGCCGCTTCGCACCGACACCAGCAGCGGGTTGTCGGGATCGCCGAACTTCTTGCCCATCTCCTGCTCGAGCTTGGCGAGGTCCTCATCGATCTGCGGCTGCATTTCGGGGGGGTACTGCCGGCCGTGCTCGTAGAAGTACTGGCAGACTTCGGTGGAAATGGAGAAGCCCGGGGGCACGGGGAGTCCGAGGTTTGACATCTCAGCGAGGTTGGCGCCCTTGCCGCCGAGGAGGTCCTTCATTTCAGCCTTCCCCTCGGCCTTGCCGCCCCCAAAAAAGTACACGTATTTGGCCATTCGCGATTGCTCCTGATTCATTCAGAAAAGGCAAAAGGAAAAAGTAAAAAGGCAAAAGTCAGAGAACCGGTTTTCCGAAGAACAGCATCATAGCGCGCCGAAAGCGGGAAATCAAGGTAAAAAGGCGGTTTCGCCCCGTTTTCGAGTACAATGGCAATGTACCGGATGGTGGAGTTTCGGACGCGGAATGGTGTGGTGTTGCCGTTTATCCGCCACGGGCAATGAACCAACGCCCTCACACCCGCCGGTACTTCCTCAGCATCTTCAGCACCGTCTCCATGTCGTTGGGCAGCGACGCTTCCACGCGGATTCGCTTGGGGACGGCGGTCTCGTCGGGCGGCAGGTCGAACTCCAGCCGGTGGGCGTGCAGCGCCTGGCGGGTGATCAGCGGGCGCTCCGTGCGGCCCGGCTTCGGCTGGTAGCCGGGCTTCAGCTCCGACAGGTAGATGGCGGTCCGCGGCGGCCGCCCCGAATACATCGGGTCGACCACCAGCGGGAAGCCGGCCGCCATCAGGTGAACGCGCACCTGGTGCGTGCGGCCCGTCTTCGGAAACGCCCGCACGAGGGCGTAGCCCAGGAAGCGCTCCTCGGTGCGGATCAGCGTGACCGACGGCCGGCCGCGATGGTCGTTCACGAGGGTCCGCCCTCCTCTGCCGCCCTTGGCGGTGAGCGGGAACGCCAGCTCGGCCTCGTCGGGCGGATCGCCCCGCACGATCGCCAGGTATTCCTTCTGCACGGTTCGCCCGGCGAACTGCTCGGTGAGCATCCGCATGGCGGCCAGCGTTTTCGCGATCACGAGGGCGCCGGTGGTGTCCTTGTCGAGCCGGTGCACGATCATCGGCCGCACCAGCTCGCCCGTGGCGAACGGCGAGTCATGCTGGAGGTAGTGCAACAGGCCGGCCATCAGTGTGTAGTCGTCGGACTCCCGCTCCGGCACGACGGCCAGCCCGGCGGGCTTGTTGATGACGAGGCAGGCGGCGTCTTCGTAGAGGACGTCGAATGCCATGCGCTGCGGCTCGACTTCGGGCAGGCCTTTGTCGGGGAGGTCAAGCTCGACGGAATCGCCGGCCGCGACGAGCATGTTGCGCGTGCCCTGCACGCCGTTCAGCAGCACGCGGCCGTTCGCCATCAGCCGCAGCAGC
>DATKYA010000482.1:0-5491 GCA_035528775.1 Planctomycetota bacterium
GGGGAACGGCTGCCCCGCGGCGACTTCGTCTTCGGGATTATAGCAGACTGCGCCGGGGATTGCAATGGAGGAATTTGAGCGGAATCGGCAGGAAACTATCTCAAAACATGCACTGTGTATCCGACGGGACCATGTAGGGGCACACGGTGTGTGCCCCAGGGCGGACGCCGTCCGCCCCTGCATCGGGATCGCCTTTTGAGATAGTTTCCAAGGCAACGGTAGCCGGTTCCCGGCGCGCTCGGCACGGGGAGCAATGAACAAGGAACAGGGAGCCGATCCCGGCCCATCACGGGATCTGGTCGGTGATGTCGTAGAAGCTGTAGATGTGGCGGTCGTCCTGGAAGGCGTAACTGGTATCGGGGAGCATTTTGAGGCCGGCGTTGAAGTACGTGTTGAAGATGAGCCGGAACGTGTTCACCGGCGTGATCGTGGGATACAGATCGCCGGCGGCGGCCTTGGGGACGTGGTAGGCGTTGAAGATGCACATCTTGCGCTTCAGCTCGTCGGGCCGTGCCTGTCGCCACTCAAACGCCGGCGGATTCGCGGCGTAGCGGTCCGGGAACGGTCCTTCGTCCGCCTGCAAAATTATCACGGGCGGCACTTTCGACTTCGCGAGGATCGCCGTGATCGTCTGCTCGAGCTTGTGGTTCAGCACCTGCATGGCATCAAGGTAAACATCCCGCTCGGGGCGGCTCCGCCACTCCGCCTTCGGCATGTAGCTGCCATCCTTGTGGAACACGAATGGCTCGTGCGTTACGAACATGTGGGCGAACACGAAGCTCGGCCCCGGCCGGTCCGGCACTTCAGCCATTTTCTCGAACTTGTACAGGACCCGCCTGTACTGCTCGAGACTCACGTCGTACAGCGACATCTCTTTCAGCATCGGGTACGCCATGCTGCTTTCGATCAGCACGATTGTGAGCGGGTTCTCGAACGGGAAGATGTTGATGTTCTCGTCGGCTTGATCGCTGCGATCGGTAACGTGCCAGAACGATCCGAAGTGGAGATAGCGGTAGCCCTTGGACTTCAGGAACTTGCCGACCTTGTGCTCCTGCACGCGCTCGTGGAGTATCTTCCAGTTGCAGGAGTCGCGGCCGACCTTGTCGGCGAAGTCCAGCAGGTGCTCCGTGTTGAGCGAGGACGCGAGCGAATGGGCGGTCTTCAGGTAATTCGCGTGGCTTTCCTCGGCGACGTAGAAGCCGTTTTTCTTCAGGAACGACAGGAACTCCGAGTTGTCGAAACCGTACTGCTCCCGCAGCACGTCGTCGCGGGCATAGCGCTCGAAGACCAGGTAGTAGATGTCGGGCAGCTCATCCTGCTTCTCGCTCGAAGGCGCTCCCACCTGCTCGGAGGCCTGGTCGTCCCTGACGTTCCCCGAGGAGCCCGCGGAGGTGAAGGCCGCATGCGCGTAGCTGAGCACCGACACGCCAAGAAGGCAGGCCGTGATCAGGTTCAGGATCTTGGTGAGGCCGAACGGCGCCTTCCGCCGCCACGTGACGAGCACCACGACCAGCAGGAAGACCGCCCACGCAAGCAGTTGATACTTGAGCCGGACATTGAGGACGGTGATCAGGTTGCCCACGTGCCCGAACGAGAAGAACGCGAATATCGCGGCCGACACGACCACCGCTCCCTTGTGGATGTCCCGGAATACCAGCCCCGCCAGCGCAACGGCGACGACCGTGCACGCCAGCAAGGCTCCCCCGGGCTCCAGCACGCGAAACGGCCTGATGTACTCGGCGTTGTGGGCCAGCGTGAAGACAACCGGAAACAGCACAAGCAGGAACGGATGGACCGGGTACGGCTTCTTGATCATGTCACGATTTCTTCCGCATCAGGTAGATGGTCCGCTTCGCTCCTTCGACGCCGGCGGCCCTCTCGATCGTGAAGAACTCGGCGAAGCTGCGCTCGAACGATACCTTCTCGTAGTGCGGGAAAACGTCCTCCCGCGTGGCGAGCAGCCGCTGTACCTGGGAATCCTCCTTCGGGACGAACTCGATGATCAGCCACGTGCAGATGCCCGCGAGGAAGCGGGCCACCCGGGGCAGGGGCACGTTGTTGGAGATCGCAAGATGGTGGATCAGCGCCAGGGCCATCGCGAGGTCGACGGGGCCGCGCTCCTGCAGCGACATCCGCTCGCGGTTTTCCCAGCCGATTCCCGGGCTGGGGTTCGTGAGGTCGAGCACCAGCGGGATGATCCTGCCCTCGCCCGCGTTGCGGCACCGAAGGTAGTTCTTCTCCACGGCCGACGGATCGATGTCGAACGAGATCGTGAGCATTCCGCGCTGCGCGGCGAGGTCGCTGAACAGCCCGGTGTTCGCACCGAGATCCCACACCGTCGATGGCTTGGCCGCATCGAGGAACGACCCGACGATCTCCTTCTTGTGCTCGAGGGCGGTGTCGGTGTAGTTCGTCTTGTCGTAGTAGTCGCTCCATTCGGTGCCGCCGGGCGACCACCGCAGGGATTGCACGGTCGACTTGAGGCTGTCGATCAGCCCGCGGTAACCCAAGGTGCTCACGCTTCCGCGCTTGACGCCTTCGGTCTTCTCGGCGTAGCGGGCCTGGCTCTTGGCATGGAAGTGGATGTGCGACAGCAGCGAGAACCGCGCCCACGTCCGCTTCGGCAGCAGCGAGCTTGCGAGATCGAGCGGAACGCCGTCGATGTAGATGCGAAACATCTGGCTGAGCCGCACGTCGGTGCAGCTCATCAGGGCGAGCGGCGCGAGGAAATGCTGGCAGAACTGCCGGTACGCCACCCACGGCTGGCCCTGCTGGTAGATCTCGAACGACAGCGTGTCGATCAGCACCGGCTTGCCATCCACAAACTGGATGTTGTACGCGCTGCTGTCCTTGAGCTCCATGCCGGCGTCGAACGCGATCTGCTGGATCTCGAGCGTGGCGAGGGCGGCGTCCTTCAGTTGGCTGAAGCACCACTCGTAGGGGTACGAAAGGAAGGGCACAAGCCGCGGCCGGATGATCCGGTAGGCATCGGGGCCTTGCGCCAGGGAGATATCGGCTTCCTCGTGCGGGATCAGCAGGCCGCGATCGACCAGCCGCTCGTATAGGCCGGAGCTCATCAGCCGGTCGTAATCGTCCTTACATAGCTGGTTTATCTGCCGGTAGAGTATCCCGTCGCGCAAGAACAGGAAGCCGCTCGGATCCCGGAAGGAGCCGGGAACGGAGCTACTGCTGCTGTTTATCATCTTCCTGCCCTTCGCCGGTGGACGATTTCCTGGTGAGGGCGGCCTTGATATTCTTCCAGAAAATCTTGAGGGCGAAAAGACCACCCAGCACGCTCGCGATGAGGATCTGGAAGATATAGCTGCCCGTGCCGGGGTCGATGTAGGCGCACGCGTCCCGGACGAGCACGAAGGTGAGGGCAATAAGCGAGAAGGACCACATCAGCGCCTTGTGTTTCATCAGAAAATCCCCTGTAGAAACTATCTCAAAACATCCGATGTGACCATGTAGGGGCACACGGCGTGTGCCCCAGGGCGGACGCCGTCCGCCCCCGATGGGACCATGTAGAGGCACACGGCGTGTGCCCCAGGGCGGACGCCGTCCGCCCCTACGTCGGGATCGCCTTTTGAGATAGTTTCTTAGCCTCAAACAGCGTCACCGAAAGGCATACCTATCCGTAGGCGCTGCTCCAGAAGCAGGGAGCACTGCGCCATGCGACACAAGCCCCTTGACCGGATTCTGGCCAAATCTTTGCGTATGCTATATTATCGCACCGGTGGGCGGTGTGTCAACAGTTTTTCTCGCTTTAACCGCTCAACCAATCCGGCGTCCGAGCAGGACGGCGCAGCCAGGATCCCAATCCTCCTGCAACGCCTTTGATTTTTGGCCTCTTTTCGGGTAAAGTATGATGTATCGACATTTGCCGCTGCCGCAGGAATCAGGAAACCAAACATGGATCTGCGCCGACTCGACGAATGCCTCGCCGTTCTCCCATCGAAGAAGATCGCCATCGCCGGCGACTTCTTCCTCGACCAGTACATGGTGATCGACCCGGAGCTTGTGGAGAAGTCGATTGAGACCGGCCTCGACGCCCACCAGGTCGTCGAGATGCGGCCCAGCCCCGGCGCGGCCGGATCGGTCACCACCAAGGTCGCCGCACTCGGCACCGGCACCATCTATGCCGTCACCATCCTCGGCGACGACGGCAACGGCTACGAGCTCAGCCGCGAGCTGAAATCCATCGGTGTCCGCTTCGATCACGTGCTGCTGCGGGCCGACCGCTTCACCCCCACGTACGGCAAGCCGATGATCCGCCGCGCCAAGGGTTCGGAGGAGGAGATCAACAGGATCGACGTGAAGAACCGCACGCCCGTGGCGGCCGACGCGGAGGCCGCGATCATCAGCTCGCTGCGGCAGCTCGCCGATGAGGTGGACGCGATCATTGTGCTGGATCAGGTGGAGCAGCCCAACTGCGGCGTGATCACGGATGCGGTTCGCGAGGAATTGTGCAATATCGCCGCGGGGCATCCAAACCTGATCATCTTCGCCGACAGCCGCAACCGCGTCGGGCTGTTCCGCGAGATCACGATCAAGCCCAACTTCAAGGAAGCGGCGCGCGCGCTCGGCCGCACCGGAACCAGGGAATCGGTCGACGCCGCGCAACAGATGGCGTGTGAGCTTGCGGCCGCCAACCGCCGCCCCGTCTTCCTCACCGTCGGCGCGAAGGGAATCGTCGTGGCGGAACCTTCCAGGGGCGGTGCAGCCGCCGCGTCCGTCGCGCCGGCATTGCCCGTTCGCAGCCCGATCGACACCACCGGTGCGGGCGACACGGTGACGGCGGGCGTCGTGTGTGCGTTCACTGCCGGCGCGGGCGCCATCGAAGCCGCCGAAATGGGCAATCTCGCCGCGTCCGTCACCATCCGCCAGCTCGGCACCACCGGGACCGCCACGCCGGCCCAGATGCGAGACGCGTTGAAGGAGATGGTGGGATGACGAGTAGGGGCACACGGCGTGTGCCCGGCCCGGATCGAATGCCAGAAACCGGGCGGACGCCGTCCGCCCCTACATGTGGGCGCATGTAGGGGCACACGGCGTGTGCCCGGTCCGGATCGAATGCCAGAAACCGGGCGGACGCCGTCCGCCCCTCAGGAACACGAAGAAACGGGGGTTCACCACTTGATTGGCTTCGATGCGCTCCTCCGGGATCCGTGTGGTTTCCTGCACCGGCCGGTGTTCTGCCTCGCCCTCGTGTGCTACACAATCACCCTTGGCCTGCTGCTGGCGGCAGTCGTCCGGCAGCGGCCTGACTGGTGGTGGCTCGGCAAGCTCCGCCGATTGTCGTTGCTGTCGTGGCTGTTTCTTACGGCGGGCATCCTGCTGAAGCTGCGAGCGGCGTATCTGGATGTTTCCGGCTCCGCGATGTGGCCTGCCGTTGGGGACGTTTCGATTCTCGCGTGGCTGAGCGGCACGGCGTTGCTGCACGCGATCCGGGCGGGCGCGGGGACCCGCCCCTACACCATTGTGCTGCACC
>DATKYA010000483.1:0-2394 GCA_035528775.1 Planctomycetota bacterium
TCGTCAAGTCCGCCGGCGGCGAGACGGCGCTCGGGGCGGAATACATCGCCGACGCGATCCTGCAATACTACGATTTCACCATCCCGTTCGGATCCGGCTTCTTCTACGAGGGGCAGCATTTCGGCGAGATGTACCGCTACACGTTTCCGGAGGACGTGCTGCTGACGCAGTATATCTCGCGGGAGGACTACGAGCAGCTCGCGTATTCGTTCGTGATGGGATACCGGTTCTTCCTGGCTCCGCTGCAGCAGTGCGAGCTGATAACGTCGCTGCGGCCGGACTTCGTGCGCCGGCTGGCGAGCCTGATCAGGCTGCGCTGCACGTACGCGGGCGTGCTGTTGCGCGGGCGATTCCTGGAAACGCTCCCGCTGCAGGTCGGCAATCCGGCGATCGTGGCCCGGGCATACGAGTCGGCCGGGGAGGCAGCCGTTGCGGTGTGGAATACGTCGGCCAGGCCTCAGCCGCCGGACGTGGCGTGGCCGGGCCGGATTCTCGCTTCGGTCGAAACACCCGGCGGCATGGCGGACCCATCATCCGATCTTCCGCCCGGCGAAGTGGCGGTGATGGTGTTCCGGTTGCTCTGATAAGCCGCGTTGCTCACGGGGCCGCCGTTCCGCCAATTCCCGGATTCGTCGATTCGTCGATTCGATTCGTCGATTCCGCTTGATTTGCGCGGGGGGACTTGGGTATGCTTATAGATTCGGTGGTTATCTCTTCCTTATTACGCGGCCGGTTTCGGCACGGGCGGGGCGTTTCCCCTTTCCCCGGCGGCCGGCGGCACCGCACATCTGGAGACTGATGATGGCCCGGAAAACGACATTTGGCCTGGTCGTGGGCAGCCGGGGATTCTTCCCCGAGCACCTGGTGGCCGAAGGCCGCACCGAAATGCTGAACGTGCTCAAGGACGCAGGCTACGGCGAGGTTTGCCTCTCGCCCAACGACACCCGCCACGGCTCGGTTGAGTGCAGGGAGGACATCCGCAAGTGCGCCGAGCTCTTTCGCAAGAACGAAGACAAGATCGACGGAATCATCGTGACGCTGCCGAACTTCGGCGACGAGCGCGGCGTGGCCGACAGCATCGCGGAATCGGGCCTCGACGTGCCCGTGCTCGTACAGGCCTATCCCGACAAGATCGGCAAGATGACCGTGAAGAACCGGCGCGACAGCTTCTGCGGCAAGATCTCCGTCTGCAACAACCTGAGGCAGCGGGGCATTCCCTACACGCTCACCGACGACCACGTGGCGGATCCGACCAGCGACGACTTCCGCGCGGAGCTCGACACGTTTGCTGCCACGTGCCGCGTGGTCAACGGCCTGAGCGGCGCCCGCATCGGCGCCATCGGCGCGCGGCCATCGCCGTTCACCACCGTCCGCTACAGCGAGAAGCTGCTGGAAGCCGCCGGCATCAGCGTGGTCACGATCGACCTGTCGGAAATCCTGGCCGCGAGCGACAAGATGAAGGATACCAGCAAGGACGTGCAGGCGCGGATCAAGCAGATCACCGGCTACTGCAACGCGGCGGGCGTGCCGAAGAAGGCCCTCGGCAAGATGGCTCGGTTCGCACTCGCCATCGACCACTGGATGGACGCCAACGAGATGGACGCCACCGCCATCCAATGCTGGACCGCCATCGAGGAAATCTTCGGCATCACGCCCTGCACCGTGATGGGCATGATGAGCAACAAGCTGATGCCCAGCGCCTGCGAAGTGGACGTGACCGGCTGCGTGGGCATGCTGGCCCTCCAGCTCGCGTCCGAAACGCCCGCCGCCCTGCTCGACTGGAACAACAACTACGGCGAGGACCCCGACAAGTGCGTGCTGTTCCATTGCAGCAACCTGCCGAAGGCGATGTTCGATGAGGTGAAGATCGACTACCAGGAGATCATAGCGGGCTCCGTAGGCAAGCAGAACGCGTACGGGGCGTGCGTCGGCCGGATGGCCCCGGGGCCGATCACCATGTGCCGGGTGTCCACCGACGACTCCCAAGGCGTCATCCAGGCGTACGTTGCGGCGGGCGAGCTGACGGATGATCCGCTCGAGACCTTCGGGGGATGGGGCGTGGCCCGGATCGAGAACCTGCAGTCCCTGATGCAGGTAATCTGCAGGATGGGCTTCGAGCACCACGTGGCGCTCACGCACGGCAGCGTGGGCGACGCGGTTGTGGAAGCCCTCGAGAACTACCTCGGCTGGGAAGTGTATTACCACGGCTGAGCGTGGGCAGGCGGCAGGCTACAGGCGGCAGGGCCGGCAGCCGGAAGTTTTCCACGTTCATCGTTCGGTCCGGCAGCGCCACGCGGCCCGGCCCGCCGCCAACCGCCATCCGTTGTTGTGGCGAACCTTGTGTTCGCCCTCGGTGGAACCGCCGACGACCGTCATCCGTCGCAGGGGCGAACC
>DATKYA010000484.1:0-2020 GCA_035528775.1 Planctomycetota bacterium
CGGGCGCGGATGATCCGGGTCAGCTCCTCCACGCCCAGGTTGTCGCCCGGTTCCAGCAGCTTGAGGGCTTCCGAGTATTTTTTCCTGGCGGCGAGCTTTTCGGCACCTTCCATGAGCTGATTGAAGCGTTCCCTCGCTCGCCTTTCCATGAGTGCGACCTGCTCGGGTGCAGCGGTTTTCCACTGACCGAAGCGGAAGGAATCGGGAAACGCCCGCAGTGCCTCGATCGCCCTGCCGAATTCTCCGGCAGCGGCGAATGATTCGGCGTCTGCCTTGGCTCGTTCAAACGCGGCCCGTGCCTCGGCTTCGCGGCGGGCCTGCAACTCGGCCGCTTTCGTTTCGGCCTTGCGCGCCGCCTCGGTCCGCGGATAGGTCGACACGATCGCGAGGTACTTGTCGATGGCCCTTGAGACCTCCTGCGGATTGCGCGCGTGATAGTCTTCGGCCACGAGCAATGCGCGCTCGGCCCGCTCGTTGATCGCTTCGGAGGTGAACCCGCTGCCGACGCGCGGTGCGGGCTCGCGAATGTCGCGCGGCACAATGCCGGGCGGGACTGATTTTTTGCCGCTCAGCACGACAATCCCGCCGACGATCAGCATCAGGGCCACCAGGGCCGCCACGGCAATGCCCGCCACCGACACCTGCGGCCGCTGCGGCTCGGCCCGCTGATGCAGCACGTGCGGCCGCGTGCTCCTGGTCTTGCGCAGCGGCATGCCCATCCGCACCGACTGGATTTCCTGGAGCAGATCTTCCGGGTCGCGGTAGCGTTCCGCGGGGCTTTTTGCCATCATGTTCTGGATGAGGCCGCTGGCTTCGGGCGACAGGGCGGGGTTCAGCACATTGGGCGTGGGCAGGGCGGTCCGGATGTGTGCGGTGGCCACGTCGTGCGCGGTGGCGCCGCCGAACGGCGCAACGCCCGTCGCCATGTGAAACAGCACGGCTCCCAGCGAATAGATATCCGAGCGGATGTCGGCCGCCGCACCACTGGCTTGCTCGGGCGACTGATACAGTGGCGGTTCCGCCTGCAACTCGGGGGCCTCGGCGTCGGCGCGGCACAGCCCGAGGTCAGCCAGCTTCGCCGTGCCGCTCTTTGCCACCATGATCCTGTCGGGTGTGATGCGGCCATGGCACGTGTGCTGGCCGTGGGCATACTGGAGCGCCATGCACATCTGCTCGGCAATGGCGAGGGCATCGCTCAGCTTGAGCCTGCCTTCCCGCGCCAGCCGGGCCGACAGCGTTTCGCCATCGATCCACTCGTAAGCCACGTAGCAGAATCCGGAGGCTTGCCCCGCCTCGTAGACCTGCAGAAGATTCTCGTGGGCGACGGTGGCGGCGGCGTCCGTCTCGTGCAGCAGCCTCTCAACGTAGCGGGTATTGCCGGCGAGCCGCGGCGACAGCACCTTCAGCAGGGCAAATCGATCCATCGACGTCTGCCGGGCCTTGAACAGCATAGAGTGCCGCGTTCGCCCTGCCGGCTGGATGATGTGGAAGCCGGCGAGCTGCCTGGGCAGCCGGACGCGACCTAGGGATTCCTTCAGCTTGTCAATCTGTTGCTGAGTGATGAGGGCCTTGTTGATGAGGACGGACTCAAGGGAGACGCTGCCGCCGATGCCTTCGACGCGTGCGATCTCGGCGAGCACGTGGTCAGCCTGCTCACGCGTGATGAGCCCTTCCGCCACGGCAGCGTCCGCGAGTGCGACGTCATGTGCACCAGGCATGTGAATCTCCTTTCAACGCTCCTCGGCAGACTCCCGCGTGCCGGGTCAGCCGCGGGCCACGGCCCCCAGCCTCACGCCCCGAGCCCCCTGCCTCCCGCGCATGGCTGCCTACTCGTCCCTCGCGATGGCCATCAGCGCGTCGGCCTGGCGCGAGAAGCGGTCCTTCAGGTCTTCGAGCGCTTTCTGCAGGTGCAGAGGGATGGGTTCCTTGAAGCCGGTTCCCTGGCAGATCGGGCACAGGTCCTGTCCGCGACCATCGCACATCAGGCATGCTTCCTTGCGGGAGATGATGCCCCTGCCGG
>DATKYA010000485.1:0-2885 GCA_035528775.1 Planctomycetota bacterium
CACGCCATCCAGAACATCCCGGCCGAGCTTGCCTTCCAGTCCGGCAAGAAGTATAACGATCCGTTCAACGACGTCGAGCTGAACGTCGCGTTCACCGATCCGTCTGGGAAGGACGTGCTGGTGCCGGCGTTCTGGGCGGGCGATGGCGAATGGCGGGTGCGATTCGCACCGCGCTTGCGCGGCGCCCACCGATACCGCACGATCTGCTCCGACAAGACCAGCGACCTGCACAACCATCTCGGCGTGCTGAACGCCACGCCCTACGATGGCGACAACCCGCTGCTGCGGCACGGCCCGCTTCGCGTGAGCCAGGACCGCCGCCACCTCGAGCATGCCGACGGCACCCCGTTCTTCTGGCTGGGCGACACCTGGTGGATGGGCCTGTGCAAGCGGCTGGGCTGGCCCGACGACTTCCACCTGCTCGCCGCCGACCGCAAGGCCAAGGGATTCAGCGTCGTCCAGATCGTCGCCGGGCTTTACCCCGACATGCCCTGGCGCGACGAGCGCGGAGCCAATGAAGCCGGATTCCCCTGGACCGACGATTTCTCCACGATCAATCCCGCCTACTTCGACAGCGCCGACCTCCGCATCCGGTGGCTGGTCCGCTGCGGGATCGTCCCCTGCATCGTCGGCTGCTGGGGATACTTCCTCCCGTGGATGGGCGTGGAGAAGATGAAGAAGCACTGGCGGCACATCATCGCCCGCTGGGGCGCGTATCCCGTGGTGTGGTGTCTGGCGGGCGAGGGCACGATGCCCTACTATCTCTCCACCACCAAACAGCGCGACGAGCAGTTCCAGAAGAAGGGCTGGACCGAGGTTGGCCGGTACGTGCAGACCATCGACCCCTGCGGCCATCCCGTCACGATCCATCCGTCGAATGCCGCCCGCGACACCGTGGAGGATGATTCGGTTCTCGACTTCGACATGCTGCAGACCGGCCACAGCGGGCACGAAAGCATCGCGAACACCGAGCAGGTGATGCGGAGAGAGCTGGCCCGCACGCCGCGAATGCCCGTGGTGAACGGCGAGGTGTGCTACGAAGGGATTCTCGAGGGCAGCCGCGAGGAGATCCAGCGGTTCATGTTCTGGAGCTGCATGCTCAGCGGTGCGGCCGGCCACACCTATGGAGCCAACGGCATCTGGCAGTTCAACGGGATGGACAGGCCGTACGGGCCGTCGCCGTGGGGCGCGGCGTGGGGCAACCGCCCCTGGCAGGAGGCATACCGGCTGCCCGGCTCGCAGCAGGTGGCCCTCGGCAAGGCATTGCTCGAGCGCTACCCGTGGTGGCGATTCGAGCCGCACCAGGAGTGGATGGAGCCGGCCGCCGCCGAAGGCCACTGGACGGCACCCTACGCCGCCGGCATTCCGGGCCACGTGCGTGTGATCTACCTGCCGCAGCCTATCTTCCCGTGGGGAGCCGGCACCGTCGTGAAGGCAATCGAGCCGAATTCCAGTTACTCCGCGTATCTATTCGATCCGAAAACGAGCCAGGAGCACCACCTCGGGCCGGTCACGCCCGACGCCAACGGATCGTGGCGCGTGCCTCTGCCGCCGGTCGCACAGGACTGGGTGCTCGTGCTCGGGCCGAACCGCACGCCCCCGCAGCCGGCGCCGGTGATGTTTGCGTAGGCGGTTGGGACCAAAGCCCTCAACTCGCACAATGGAGGTGCACATGCAATACCGTGAACTAGGCAAATCCGGAATCAGCGTCTCCGTGGTCGGCCTCGGCACCTGGGCCATCGGCGGATGGGCCTGGGGCGGCAACGACGACAACGATTCCATCGCCGCGATCCGCCGCGGGCTTGACGACGGCATCAACCTGATCGACACCGCCCCCGCCTACGGCCTCGGCCATTCCGAGGAGGTCGTCGGAAAGGCAATCAAGGGCCGCCCGCGCGACAAGATCGTCATCGCCACCAAATGCGGCCTCGTGTGGCACACCGACAAGGGCACGTTCTCCTTCGAAGAGTACGGCAAGCGCGTCCACCGCTACCTCGGACCAGAAAGCGTCCGCTACGAACTCGAGCAGAGCCTCAAGCTGCTGGGCGTAGACTTCATCGACCTGTATCAGACGCACTGGCCGGACGTCACCACGCCGATCGCCGACACTATGGGCGAGCTGGTGCGGCTGAAAGACGCAGGCAAGATCCGCGCCATCGGCGTGAGCAACTGCGACATCCCCCTGATGAAGGAATACCTGGCGGTCGGCCGCATCGAGTCGAACCAGCCCCCCTACAGCATGCTCGACCGCGGCATCGAAGGCGAGTTGCTCGAATTCTGCCGGAAGAACAGCATCGGCGTGCTGCCGTATTCGCCGCTCGCCCAGGGGCTGCTCACCGGCAAGATGACGCCCGAACGCAAGTTCAAGCCGGGTGACTGGCGGGCCTCCCGCAAGCGGTTCTCGCCGGAGTCCATCCGCCGGGTGAATGCCATGCTCGACAAGTTCGCCCCCATCCGCGAAAAGCACAAGGTGAACCAGACGCAGCTCACCATCGGCTGGACCATCGCACGGCCCGGCATCACCAGCGCGCTCGTCGGCGTGCGCAATCCCCAGCAGGCCGCAGATATCGCCAAGGGCGGCGACATGGTCCTTTCGAAAGACGAGCTCGCCCGGATGGACAAGATCATCGCCGAATTGGGAAGCGTCGATTGAGGGAGGAAAACGAAAGAAGAAGAACAAGAAGAAGAGAAGAGGAGTGACAACGAAAGAACGAAAGAGGAAGAGAAGAAGGGAAGATGTGTGACAACGAAAGAACGGAAGAGGAAAACGAACACCCAACATTGATCATCGAGAAGAGGAACAGAGGTGAAAGGCACGGAGAAACGCAAGTGGGACGCGGGCAAGGATCTTTGTGTTTCTTCGGTGTCTTCCGTTCCTTCGTTGT
>DATKYA010000486.1:0-3944 GCA_035528775.1 Planctomycetota bacterium
GTGATGGCCTGATCGATCACGTTCTTGGGGATCTTGATGCCGGCGTTGCGGGCGGCCCGCAGGGCCATCACCTGGCACACGGTCACCGAGAGGTCCGACTGCCCGGTGGGCAGCGGGTCGTATCGCCAGCCGCCGTCAGGCTTCTGCGCCCTGATGATCAGGCGAATGGCCTTCTTGAGCTTGTCGGGGAGGGATTCGTTCTGCATCATGCCGTATGCTTCGGCCAGGCACAGCGCGGCGAATCCGTGGCTGTACATTCGCGAGTTCGGCCCGGTGCCGATGAAGCCGGTGTTGTCGTTGACGTTCCGCAGGATGAAGAGGACGCCCTTCTGGACGTCGTCGCCGTACTTGCCGCTGCCGGGGACGTTTCCCTGGGACATCATCGCCATCGCGGCGAGTGCGGTGATGCCGACGTCGCGGCTATAGCTGCCGCTTCCCCAGGAGCCGTCCTTGTTCTGCTGGGAATGGATGAAAGCGAGGCCGCGCTCGGCCGCCTTCTGCACCGCGGCAATATCGACGCCCGCGGGCACGGGGCGCGCACCGTCATCGGGTGTCTCCGCGCCGGCCGCGAAGGAAAACGTGCTCATCAGCGCGAAGGCCGCCGCACAGAACATCGCTCGGATCACTTGCGTTTTCATTCCACGAACTCCCTCCTGTATTATATGCTGCGCCCGCGTGCTAAGCAAGCCAAATCCGGGGCTGCTCGCTGGACGGGTGCGTAATTTGTTTGTTGTATGTCCTGCGTAGGGGCGGGCTGAGCGATGTCTTCCTGCGACCGAAGCGGTCGCCGCGAATCGCCCGCCCTGCGCAACCAGAAATAGGGCGGACGATTCCGGCGGCTCGGGTTGCGTCATGGTGCTGCATCCCGCATCGGTTCCCCGAGCCGCCGGAAGTCCGCCCCTACATGCGCGCAACAGGAAAATTACACACCCCGCCGGACTTGAGACTCCAGCCTGACCCGCTAATTACAATTAAACAGGTTTGCCTTGTTGTCCTTGGGCGTGGCGCTGAAATCCAACTGGGCCACGAGGCCGGTGCCGTTTCGCTTGCGCGTTTGCTCATGCAGGTAGGTGATCGCCTCGTTCCACGCACTGTCCGGGTCCCACACATGGTGCGCCTCATCGTTCAGCACCATAAGCCGCTTGTGGCTCGTAATCCGCTCGCGAAGCTCGTCTTCCGTGTCCAGAGCCTTGGCCTTCGACAGTACCGGCCCCTGAATTCCGGCATCTGAATTCCCTGATCATTCACTTCGTTGCTTCTTCCATCTTCGGCACTTCAAACGCGACGAGCTGGGCCAGGTCATCCAGCTTCACCTTGAAGTCCTTGCGAAGGGTATCGAGGGCCTGGGTGAGGCGTTCGGGCATTGCACCTTTGAAGCCTGTTCCCTTGCAGGCGGGGCAGGGTATGGCTTTCCTGCCGTAGCATTCTCTGCATGTTCGGCGCTCGTTGCTCTCGCCCGTGCCGTTGCACTTGGTGCACTTGATGGTTCCCTTTCCGTTGCAGCGGCTGCAGAGGCGTGTGGCGCCTTTCAGCCCGTCGGCGGTTTCGACCTTCCTGCCCTTGCACTGGGGGCAGACGAGGGTGCCGTCGCCCTTGCAGCGGGTGCATTCGCGTGCATCGGCGATGGTGCCCAGGCCTTCGCAGATGGGGCAGGTGACGGTTTTCGCGCAGGTGTTTTCGCGCTGCCAGACGGCGATCTCCTGGCAGGCCGCGAGCAGGCCGACAAACTCGTCCTGCCGGTAAGCCGGCACCGAATAGTCGGCGGCGAGGCCGCGGGCCGCCTGGTCCATCAGGGAGTCGATCTCGGCGGATGCCTTCTGGACGGCGGCGGCCGCCTTCGAATCGCGGCGCAGGGCCGAAAGCTGCTCGTAGAGCTCTTTCCACTGCTTGTTCTGAACCATCTCGCCGGCGCGGGCCAGCAGGGCGACGGCTTCGGCGGAGCGGCGGCCGGCCAGCAGCAGCTTTTCGCGCGTGCGCATCTTCTCCAACCATTCCTTGACCACGTCGGGATCCTTCAGGTCCGCGACGACCCGGTTCGCCCTGTCGGCGGATCCCGTTGCCAGGTAGAACGCGGCCTGGCGCAAGACGCTGTATTTGTCTTCACCCAGCACGCCGGCCAGCATCAGCCAGTACTCGGGATCGATCTCGTCGAGGCTCTTGGTGAGCATGGTCACGGTGGTCTCGACGGTGAAGGTGCGGTCGCTCACCTTGCGAAGCTTGCCCTTGAGGAGGATTCCCTTGACGCGGATTTCGACGCCGTTGTTGATCTGCTTGTGGAGGGCGGCGAGGCCGTCGGTCCAGATCTGGTTGGCGGTTTCGACTTCGGCTCGCAGGTCGCGGGCCTCTTTCACGGAGCCGGGATACTGATTGATGTAGCCATCGCATTCGGCGAGTGCGGCGGCGTAGTTGTGCTCCTGCTCCAGTTGCACCACCTTCGCCAGCAGCACGGCGAACTGTTCGCGTGCTTCGGCCGCCTCCTGCTGCTTGCGTTCGCTGGCGCGGTCGGCGGCCTGCTTCTCGTATTCGGCGATGGTGTCGTTCACGATCTTCGTGACGTTGGAGAATCCGAAGGCGAGGCCGGGGCGGAGGGCGTCGATCGCCTCGGTGTACTGGTGCTTGTCTGCCAACTCTCGTGCCTTGGCCTGGAGCTGAGCCAGGCGGTCGCGGGCCTTTGCCTGGATTTTCTTCTTCTCGGCGTCGATGCGGCTGTTCCACTTGCCGAACCGCAGCCGGTCGGGGTAGCCGTTGTAGACGTCGAGTGCTTCGGAGTAGTGTTCTTCGGCGGCCTTGGCGTCGGCTTTGGCCTTGATGGAGTTGAAGGTGCTCTGTGCGTTGCGCTCGCGCTTGGCGCGAACTTCCTGGGCGCGCTGGGACGCAGTGGCGGCGGCGGGCGACTGAGGGTACTGTGCGGCCACGGCCTCGTATTTCTCGATGATCTCGGAGAGCTTCCAGCCGTTTTGGGCCTCGAAGGCTTCGGCTTCGGCCAGGGCGTCGGCCGATTGCTCGGCCTGGGTGGAACCGCTGTGGCCGCCAGTCCCCGGATCGCCCGTTCCATCGGCGGTACTGGTGCTGCGATTCGCCTTGGCCAGGAAGAGGGCGGCCACGCCCCCGCAGATGATCATGAAGGCCACGGCAACGGCGACGGGCCAAGTGGTGCTTGAGCGCCGGGTCGGCCGCGACGCCCCGGCCCCCCCGCCTGCGAGCTTCAGCCCCTTCTGCGGAGGGACGCCCTGCTTCACCAGCCGGATGTCGTCGAGCAGCTCGGCAGGTGTCTGGTAGCGCTCTTCCGGCTTCTTCGCCATCATCGTGCTGATCAGACGGCAGACGCTGATGCTGAGGGCCGGGTTGAGGTCGCGAGGCGACGGCACTTCCTGGCTGACGTGTTTCTCGATGATCTCGCGGGGCGTGTTGCCGGTGAACGGCGGCGTGCCGGTAAGCATGTGAAACAGCGTGGCGCCCAGCGAATAGATGTCGGAGCGGGTATCGACCAGCGGGCTGCCGCAGCCTTGCTCGGGCGAGACGTAATGCGGGGTGCCGGCAGTGAGCACGGTCTTGTCGCCCACCATCTTGGCCAGGCCGAGGTCGGCGAGCTTGGCCATGCCGCTCTTGGTGAGCATGATGTTGTCGGGCTTGATGTCGCGGTGGATGATCCCGGCGGTGGATTGCGCGTGAGCCAGTGCCCGTGCCACCTGCTCGACGATGTTGAGCGCCTCGATCTCGCTGATGGTGGCTTCGCGGGCGAGTTTGGCGGCGAGGGATTCGCCGTCGATGTATTCCATCGCGAAGTAGTAGTAGCCGGAGGCCTCGCCAACGTCGTAGCCCTGGATGATGTTGACGTGCGAGAGGCGTGCGACGGCCCGCGCCTCCTTGAAGAAGCGGTCGATGTAGGCCTTGTTCTTGGCGAGATTGGGCGGGAGGACCTTGAGGGCGACGAGGCGGTCCAT
>DATKYA010000487.1:0-2915 GCA_035528775.1 Planctomycetota bacterium
CACTGAAGATCGAATAACGAACACTGAAGATCGAATAACGAACAACGAGCCATGAATACTGGCCAATGAAGAGATAGTGTCGGAAGATGGCTGCAAGCCCGCCGCCAGCTACGACGACTTGATCGCCACGCCCGGCGTCGAGGCGGTGATCATCTCGACCGGCGGGAAATTCCACGCCGAACAGATGATCAAGGCGGCGAAGCGCGGCCTGCACGTCTTCGTGGAAAAACCAATGTGCTCCACGATGGGCGAGCTTCGCGAGATCATTGCCGTACAGAAGCAGACCGGCGTGGTGATGAACGTGGGCCATGGCGACCATTCGCACGAGGCGACCTCGCTGATGATCAAGGGCATGATCGACCGCGGCGAGCTGGGCAGGATCGCCACCTTCGAGAAAACCACCGCCCACAGCGGCGGCCAGCTCATCAAGCCCGGCGACTGGCGCGGCGACCCCGAGAAGAACCCCGGCGGCATGCTCTTCCAGTGCGGCGTCCACGCCCTCCACGAGCTGATGTTCTATTTCGGCCCCATCTCCGAAGTCTCGTGCATGATGCGATACGACGTCCACACCACGCTCACGGCCGACGTCGCCTGCTGCATCGTGAAGTTCGAGTCGGGCGTGCTGGGCACACTCAACGCCTACCACGTCACCCCCTACCGCCACACAATGAGCATCTTCGGCACGAAGTCGAACATCTACGAAGACGCCCTGTTCTTCGACGAAGGCACGAAGCTGTCGATCCAGACGACGCACCTCGACAACAAGAAGGAGCCGAGGGTGCCGCTCCAGGTGACCGGCGAGAGCGACATCTGCGGGAATCTGCGGAGTTTCTACGCGGCCGTGCTCGGCACCGGGCCGAAGCTGCCGTATCCCTCCCACATCGACGGCGCCCGCGCGGTCGCGGCGGTGTTTGCGGCGCAGGAATCGGCGAAGAACGGTGGACGCGCGGTGAAGATCGAGAAGCTGTGAACTGACCGCGTACCTCTCGCACAATTGGCAGAACCAAGGAGGCAATACGATGAAATGGTTCCCTGATAGAAACGTACCGAAGAAAGGGTGGACGCCGATCTCGAGAGGCGGCTTTGTGTTCAGCGGATGGAAACGCATGGTGCTGCCTGTCCTTGTCGGAGGGGCGCTCTTCTGCGGTTATTTCGCTGCAAAGACCGAGGATGATTTTCTGGTCAACAAGCTTCTGATCTTCGGAGGGCCGCCTGTCATGTTCACGGTCCTGATGCTATTCAGGCGCGATCCGCGCGCGTTTCCTGTGGTGGAGGAGCAGGAAATGCCCACCGCCGGGGACGGCGCCTCTCCGAAGACCGAATGAGCCGCTGCAAGGTTAAGAAGGAAAGAAACGTGGGCAGGCGCGTAGCCATATGGTGCGCGGTCAAGAGGAAAAATCGAAAAGAACATCCTTCTCCACCGCGGGTTGGAAAAAAAACCGAACGCGGAAGAGCCGACCTGCCTGGGAGCGACTCGGGAGATTGATCCTTACGGCTGCTGGGACGCGCGGTTCGGGAGATAGATGCGCCCGTCCTTGAGCAGGGCAAAGACGAGGCGGACGAACTTGCGCGCCGTCAGGACCAGAGCCCGGCGATGCTGGTGATCGCGAACTTCATTGAACTTGCGCTGGTAATATCGTGCGTATTCCTCGTTGTGTATCCGCAACGAGTTGGCCGCCTCCACCAGGTAATAGCGCAGATGCCTGTTGGCGGCAGTGGTCAGGTGCGTATCCTCGGCGGTGAATGAGCCGGAGTCGTGTTGGTTCCAGACCAGTCCGGCTCGCTTGGCGAGCTTGTCGGGGCTGACGTAATTGCGGATGTCGCCGATCTCGGCCATCAGCCCGGCGGCAAAGACGGGGCCGATGCCCTTGACGGTCCGCAGCGTGTTGGGGAACGCCGCAAGCGATTTCTCGATCTGGGCGTCGATGGACTGAAGGCTCTTCTTCATCGCCCGGATGTTTGCCACGCTGGTGGCCTCGATGATGCGCAAGGCGTCTGCCAGCGCGGGCGTGATGTGGAAGGAGTCCCTGGCGGCCTCACGGATGGCTCGTGCGGCGTCGTCGGGATCGACGCCGTTGCGAGCGTGGCCGGCCACCAGGGCGGCCAGCTCTTCCAGCGGCGTGGCAAGCAGCTGCTCTGGCGTGAGATACTCGCCAGTGATGGCAGCCATCGTCGGTGCGCGGGGATCCATGGGCTTCTGCTGCACGATGCCCGGCATGTGCAGGAAGATGGTCGCGAGCAGCCGATTAGTTTCGGCGGCAATGTTCTTCACGATGCTGCGCCGGAAGCGCGTCAGCCGCTGCAGAGGCAACAGTCCCGATTGGGTGCTGTAGGGCCGCAGAAGCGGCTTGAACCGCACATAGTCGGCGATGAAGAACGCATCGATTGAATCGGTCTTGCTGCCTTCGGTGGAGCACAGCTTGAAGTGCTTGATCAGCCGCGGGTTGATGCGGTAGAGGCTCAGCGGCACGGCGGCTCCCGAGCCGGCCTCAAGCAGGTATTCCAGCACGTGCAGATCGTAGACCGACGTGGCTTCCGTGCCGACTCGCACCAATTCGAAGCAGTCCTGCTGGCAGAGGCGTGCGATCTGCTGCTGAATCTGCCGGGCACCGGCGGGCGAGTTCGGCATCGTCTTGATCGTGTGCAGCGCCTTGCCCTGGTCATCCACGAAGCAGGCCGCAAGGGTTTTCATAGCGACGTCGACACCGACGTGCAAAGTCTTTGGCATTACTTGTTCACCCCCTTTCGAGAAGCCAAAGGTGGCGGACAGGTCCAAGGCGAGGTCCCCGGCCGCTGGCAGCGAATGCAGCCTTGTGTATGAGCAGTCGACCCAGGGGGTGGATACACCCGGCTCCGTGTCCGGCCCAGCGCCGGAGCGGTGACCGGGACCGATCCTGAGCCGCTGCAGCGTATGG
>DATKYA010000488.1:0-4346 GCA_035528775.1 Planctomycetota bacterium
AGTTTGCCGGCGCTGCCTGGGCGTCGCCCGCGTAGATCGCGTGGTAGTTGCGGATGCGCAGGTTGCGCGAGATATCGACCCCCGACGGGCACGGCCGGCAGTAGTTGCAGCCCGTGCACAGCGTCTTGCCGATCGCGTTGAGCCGCTCGAAGATCGCCCGCACCTCGTCCCACACGGCCGCGCCGGCCGGCGCCGAGATCGACTGGAGGTTCTCGGCAAGCTGCTGCATGGCTGTCATGCCGCTGCAGGCGGTCGAGACGGCAGGGTTGGCGAGCACGAACTGCAAGCCGGCGCGGGAGGTCTGGATCGCCTCGGAAACGATGTCCCGCAGCGCAAGCTCCGGCCGGCCGAGCATCCCGCCGGCGAGCGGGCCCATCACCACCACGGCCACACCGTGCTCGCGGGCTGCCGCCAGACACGGCTCGTACGAGCGGTTCAGCAGGTTGTATTGCAGCGTGCACGATTCGAACATGCCCGACTCGATGATCTTGACCACGTTTTCCGGCGTGTCGTGCGACGTGAAGCCCACGTGTCCCACGATCTTCTCGTCGATCATCCGGTGAATGGCGTCGAGCACGCCCCCCTTCTTGCGAAGCACGTCGATCTTGTTGGCGGTGAACCAGCCAACCTGCAGCCATTCGACGTGATCGGTGCGCAGATTGGGGAGCTGGACGTCGAGGATTTCGCGGCGGTATTCGTCGGGCGTGGTTTCGGAGCAGCCGGGCTGCTCGCCGTCGAGCAGGATGCCGCGCTTGGCGGAGATCATCACCTTGCTGCGGACCGGCTCGAGGCCGCGGCCCATCTTCTGCTGGCACTGGCCGTTGCAGTAGAACGTGGCGGTTTCGAAGTAGTTGATGCCGGCCTCCACGCACGCGCGCAGCAGGGCGTCGCACGCTTCGGGGTCGTCGGGAAGGTGCCCGCCCCCCATGCTCAATGCTGAAACCTGGACGCCGGATTTGCCCATCGGCCGGTAGATCATCGTTCGCACTCCTGTCTGGTAGGGGCAGGTCGAGGTCTTCGTACGACCGCTACGGTCGTCGTTGCCTGCCCGTATCAGCCTATCCTGTGAAATCTCCAGAGGAATCCGCCTGTGCCGCGTAATTGTACGGATGGGGGATGCATGATCAAGTGCAAACGCAGGTTTTCGCGAGTGGAGTTCGACGGAGCAAGTTTCCCGTTGAAGAAAGCCGCCGGCGCTGGTAGAATTCGATTGGCGTCTGATTGCTGATTTCGAGGAACCGTTGGTTCCGATTTCCTGCGAAACCACGGGAACATGCCGCAACAGCCGAACGATTACCGCGACCTGATGGCCGTCCCCGAGAAATTCGAGGACGGTTTCGACATCAAGACCGTGGCGGGGGCTCTGTTTGTGGGGCTGGTGATGCTGCCGGGGTCGATCTACCTGGGCCTGATGGCCGGGCAGGGCATGGGGCCGGCGGCGGTGTGGGTGACGGTCATCCTGTTCTCGGAGGTGATGCGGCGGTCGTTCAGCGCCCTGAAGCGGCAGGAAATCTACCTGCTGTACTATATCGCGGGCGGACTGACGGTCATGGTGGGTTTCGCACTGGCGGGCGGGCCGTTTGCCGGGCTGATCTGGAACCAGTACCTGGTACAGAACCCGGATGCGGTGAGCCTGGGGGTGGCGCAGGAGATTCCGCGATGGGCCGCACCGCCGCCCGGCTCGGAGGCGCTCGTCAAGCGCACGTTCCTCCACCGCGACTGGCTCGCCCCGATCATCCTGCTTGCCGTGCATCAGGTGCTGTCGCGGATGAGCTGGTTCGGGATGGGCTACCTGCTGTTCCGGGTGACGAGCGACCTGGAACGGCTGCCGTTCCCGATGGCGCCGGTGGCGGCGGCCGGAGCGGTGGCACTCGCCGAGACCGACGAGGAGAAAGGCAAATCCTGGCGGTGGAACGTGTTCAGCATCGGCGCGGCGATCGGCCTCGTGTTCGGGGCGATCTACGTGGGAATTCCGAGCCTGACCGGTGCGATGTTCGGTAAGCCGCTGAGTCTGCTGCCCATCCCGTGGATCGATCTGACGCGGTCGACCGAGGGTGCGCTGCCCGCTACGCCGACCGGCCTGACGTGCGACCTCGGCGCGGTGATGGTCGGGATGGTGCTGCCGTTCTGGGTGGTCGTCGGCGGATTCATCGCGTCGGTCACCACGCTGATCCTGAATCCGATCCTGCAACGCAGCGGCGTGCTGCATACGTGGCGGCCCGGGATGGACACGATCACCACGCAGTTCGTGAACGGCCTGGATTTTTGGCTGAGCATCGGCATCGGCGTGGCGTTTGCGGTGGCGGTGATCGGCATCGGCAACGTGATCCGATCGCTGGCGAGATCGCGGCGGAGCCGGGCGGAGCACGCCGGGCCGGAGATGACGGCCGACCGACGGCGCGAGCGCGGTGACATCCCCGTGTGGGCGGCCGTGGCGCTGTACGTGATTTCCACCACCGCATACCTACTGATCTGCGCGAGGCTCGTCAGCGGGTTCAAGCTCGTGTTCTTCGCTGCATACGGATTCCTGTACGCGCCGATCGTGTCGTACGTGAATGCGCGGATGATCGGGATGACGGGGCAGTTCTTCGGCATACCGTTCGCGCGGGAGGGGGCGTTCATCCTCAGCGGTGCGCAGGGCGCCGCCATCTGGTTCGCACCGATCCCATCCGACAATTTCGGCGGCTACGCGCAAAGCTTCCGGGAGATCGAGCTGACGGGCACGCGCTTCGGGAGCATCATCAAGGCGGAGCTGCTGATGCTGCCGATCGGGCTGGTGTGCAGCTTCATCTTCTGGCAGTACGTGTGGCGGATGGCGCCGATCCCGTCGCAGTCGTATCCGTTCGCGATGAAGTTCTGGCGGCTGGCGGCGCTCAACCAGTTGATGTGGATATCGTCGACGACGGGCGGCGCGCCGCTGTTTGCGAAGGCGATCAACCCGGCCTACATCGCGGGCGGCCTGGGGTTCGGCGTGCTTGCGTACAGCGCGCTGAGCCTGCTGAACATGCCGGTGCTGCTGGTCTACGGGTTCATTCGCGGTATGGGGCAGTTGCCCCATTTCATCGTGCCGGAGATCATCGGGGCGCTGATCGCGAGGTTCTGGCTGGCGCGGCGGTTCGGCGCGAAACAGTGGGCGCAGTACACCCCCGTGCTGTTCGCGGGATACCTGTGCGGCGTTGGCCTGATCGGCACCGTGGGGATTGCGATTACGCTGATTGGGAAGTCGGTGAGGGCGCTGCCATTCTGAGTGAGGAATGAAGAATGAAGAAAGAGGATCCACAGATTGCACAGATGACACAGATGAGGAAGAGAAGCTGAGGAAGAGGAAGAGGTTACGGGATTGCATCGTGCCAGGTTTCTTGTCTTGATCTGTGCAATCTGTGCAATCTGTGGATCATCCTCTTCTTCTGCAATCTGTGGATCAGGATCTTCATCTGGTTTGATATGAACACCAGGAACGGCCTCACATTCCGGTCGGTGCTGATCGCCATCGCGCTGATGGTTGCGATGGGGGTGTGGATACAGTACGCCGAGTTCTACACGAAGGTGACCGGTGTGTCGGACGGCAGCGGCGTGTTCGTGGCGTTCATGCTGGTGCTGCTGCTGGGGCACTACACGGTGCGGAACTGGCGCTGGGCACGCCTGGATCGCAGCGAGGTGCTGGTGGTCTACTCGATGCTGATGGTCGGCGTGCCGGTGATGGCGTTCGGTGTAATGCATTTCCTGCTGCCGGTGCTGACGGGCGAGAGCTACGCGGCGCACATCGACAACAGCAAATACCACCGGGAGATCATCAAGACGTTGCCGTCCTGGTTCGCGGTGACGGACGCGGATGCGGTGAAGACGTTTTGGCGGGGTGCGGAGGGGACGCCGGTGCCGGAGGGCCTGCTCGCGCGAATCGGGTTCTACCTCCGGGGCGGCGTGCCGTGGGAGCACTGGTACAGGCCGATGCTGCTGGCGTGGCTGCCGCTGCTGACTTCCCTGTTCGTGGCAATGCTGTGCGTGGCGGCGTTCTTGCGCAAGCAGTGGGAGGAGGCCGAGCGGCTGCCGTTTCCGCAGACCGCCATGCCGCTGGCCATTCTTGATGCCGGCCCGGCAAACCGCGGGCGGCTGTGGGATGGCTACATCAGGAACAAGATCTTCTGGATCGGCGTGGCGGTGCCCGTGCTGCTGAGCGGCGTGAACGGCCTGCATCACTACTACCCGGCCATCCCCGAGATCCGGACGACGCTGCGGCTGAGCGAGATCATCACGGAGAAGCCGTGGTCGGCGATGACGCTATACAGCAATTTCTCGGTGAGCCCGTTGCTGGTGGGCCTGGCGTGCCTGATCACGTTCGAGGTGGG
>DATKYA010000489.1:0-5005 GCA_035528775.1 Planctomycetota bacterium
CGAGATCGACTGGCGCGAGCGGGGCAACAGCGAGGTCGGCGTGCCGCAGCTCAAGGTGTCGTTCTCCTCGTCGATGTCGGCGCCGCGTGCCCGCTTCGAAGGCCCCTTCTTCATCACCGAGCGGCCGTGCGACGGCACCGAGCAGGTCACGCAGAAGTTCCTCGACGTCTCGGGCAACGGCTTCGGCTTCACGCTCTACAACGACTCGAAGTACGGGTGCGACGTGCTAGGCGGGCGGGCGCGGATCACGCTGCTGCGGAATCCATACGGGCCCGATCCCGAGCCCGACAACGGCGTACACACGGTGCAGTTCGCATTCGAGCCGCACAAGGCCGGCCGCACCAACGCCGAGTTGATGCGCGGCGGCCTGGCGTTCAACCGCCGCCCGATCACCGCCTCCACGAACCAGCCCGCGGCCGACTCCCCTCCGCTTCTTCAGATCGAAGGCTCCGACGATATCGTCTGCACGGCCCTGCGAACGGCCGAGCATTCCGACAAGCTCGTCATCCGTTTCTTCGAGACCAGCGGCAAGCCCCGGAAGGCACGCATCAGCCTCGGCAAGGGCATCACCTCGGCCCAGGAAGTGAACTTCCTCGAGAACCCGACCAGCGGCAAGGTGTCCCTCGCCGGCGGCAAGGCGGCCGTCGAGTTCCATCCGTTCGAGGTGAAGACGCTGTTGATAACAGCGAAGATCTGACTGTAGGGGCGGACTTCCGGCGACCGGCTTCGGTCGCCGGAATCGTCCGCCCAACCGTACGAAGCACTTGTCTGTAAACAGCCTGTGCTGATCGGAGCCGTTGATCATGCGCCGGTGCGTCAAAACCATGCTATTTGCCCTGCCCGCAACGCTCGCGTTTTGCGTGCTGGTGCTGTGTGCCGCGCGCCCCGCCTCCACGAAGAATCCGCAATACCGTTCGCCGATCGACGTGGCCTTCTCACCCGACGGCACGCTGCTGGCGGTATCGGATTTCACGGCGGGATCGGTTTCGATCATCGGCGCCACCTCGGGGAAGATCCGACGGGAGCGCGAGCTTGACGGCAACGCGAGCGGACTGGCGTGGTCAGCGGATGGCGGATCGATTTTCGCCGCGGAATCGGATGCCGGGAGCATTGCCGAAATCCGGGCGGCAAATGGCAAGGTCATCCGCCGATTGCCGGCCGGCCCCGGAGTGACGGGCCTCGCGCTCGCCCCGAAACGCAGCCTGCTGCTCGCCGCCAACAGCTACACGAACGACGTGTCCGTCATCGATCTCGCTACCGGCAAGGAGAAGGCGCGCATCGCCGTGCGGCATCAGCCGGTTGCCGTCGCCGTCACGCCGGACGAATCGCTGACCGTCGTCGGCAATCTTCTGCCGCTGGGCGACGCGTCGCAGTCGAGCTACGGGGCGGTGTTGAGCCTGATCGATCTCGCGAAACTCGAGCGGCTGCCGGACGTGCCGTTGCCTGCCGGCTCGAGCCTCGTGCGCGGCGTGGCCGTCTCGCCCGACGGCAAATGGGCCTACGCTGTGCACACGGTCGGGCGGTTCACCATTCCCACGACGCAACTCGAGCGCGGCTGGGTGAACACGAACGCACTGAGCATCATCGATCTCGCGGCCCGCGCGAATTACGCCACGGTGCTGCTCGATTACATCAACGAAGGCGCCGCCGATCCGTGGGGCATCGCGCTGTCGAAGGACGGCCGCACCGCCTGGATCACCCTCAGCGGCGTGCACGAGCTTGCCAGGATCGACCTCGCCGGGCTGCACGAGCTGCTCGACGGCAAGCTCGACTCCCGGCCCGAGCTTGCCAGGATGGACCGCCTCACGACCGGCGTGCAGAACACCTGGCTGGAGATCAAGGCGGACCCGGCGAAGCGCGCCGAACTGGTGAACGATCTGGCGGCGCTGCACGTTGCCGGGCTGATCGAGCGCACGCCCCTGCCGTGCAACGGCCCCCGCGGGATCAGCATCTCGCCGGCCGCCGGCCGCATCGCCATCGCCGGCTACTTCACCGGAAATGCAGTGCTGATCGATCCCGAGGCCGGCAAGGTATCGCAATCAATCGCACTCGGGAAATCCGATCAGCCCGATTCCGTGCGCCGCGGCGAGATGATCTTCCACGATGCCACCCGCTGCTTCCAGCACTGGCTGAGCTGCGCCACGTGCCATCCCGGCGGGCGGTCCGACGGGCTGAACTGGGACCTCCTGAACGACGGCATGGGCAACCCGAAGAACACGAAGTCGCTGCTGCTCGCCCACCAGACGCCCCCGGTCATGTCGCACGGGGTGCGTGCGAATGCCGACGTCGCCACCGTTGCGGGCTTCAAGTTCATCCTGTTTCGCGAGCCGCAGCCGGGCGAGGCCGAGGGCGTGCAGGCGTATCTGCGTTCGATGCAGCCCGAGCC
Source organism: Planctomycetota bacterium (assembly GCA_035528775.1). Lineage (GTDB taxonomy): Bacteria > Planctomycetota > PUPC01 > JABMSA01 > JABMSA01 > DATKYA01. Next base: position 2,387 of record DATKYA010000489.1, read on the forward strand.
GAGCCCCTGGCTTGTGAAGGGGAAACTGTCCGACGCCGCACGGCGGGGCAGGAAGATCTTCGAGAACGCGAAAACCGGCTGCATGCATTGCCATCCAGCGCCGCTGTACACCGATCTGAAGCTGTACGACGTGGGCGCCCGCGGCCCGCTCGATACCGACAGCAAGTTCGACACGCCCACGCTGATCGAGGTGTGGCGCACAGCACCCTACCTGCACACCGGCGAGGCCGCCACGCTGGAGGAAGTTTTCACTGAGTTCAACAAAGGCGACAGGCACGGCGTCACGTCGCACCTGTCGCAGGATGAGATCGCCGAGCTCGTGGAGTATCTGAAGTCGCTGTAGGGGCGCGGTTCCACACCGGCGGTTGCCGCGACCGCCGGAGCCGAATCGCCCGCCCAACCGCAGGATGAACGCCGCGTGCAGGTTCGTTCCCCTCATCGCCCGCCCACACGGCCGTTACCGGGTCACCCGCACGCGCTGCGCGTGGATCTCGGGAACCTGCACACCGCGATAGTCGGTCTGCCCGCCGACCTCGCGCACGCCATCGGGGGCGTCGGCGTGGATGTTCACCGTGAACACGAACCGCTGGAACTTGCCCGGCTCAACCTTGAACGCCTGCGGGCCGGGCGTGGCCTGCCAGCCCTGCGGAAGGCGCGGCCTCACGCTGCCCTCGACCAAGTGCCGGTAGTAGTTCCACACCGTCAGCTCCAGCTCGAACGACTCGCCCGGCTTCTTCTCGATCTCGAACCTGAACTTCTCGTCGAGCGGCTGCTTCGGATCCGCTCCCTCGCGCACGGACCGCGGCTCGAGATACGCATTGATGACGACGCCCGGGTAGATGACGCCCTCGACGTCCGCGATCTGCCTGGCGGCGATGGACGCGAGATCGGCAGCTTCGAGCAATCCCCTGCCGGTCTCGCCGCCGAGTCGCGCGGCCGAGCGATCCAGCCGTTCGGTCCAGCCGAGCGCCACACGGGCCCGCCGCAGATAGCCGTCGGGGCCTTCCTTCGCCTCAACGGCTTTCCGGGCCTCAGCCGCCGCGCTCCCGTTGAAACCGGGCATGAATCTGACTCCCGCCAGCGCCGCCTGCCGCCCCGCATGCACGAGGTAGAACAATCTCGTCATCGCGGCCGCATCCGCGTGCGCGGTCTTTGCCGATTTCCGGACCTCGGTGAACAGATCATCCGCCGAGGCGACCTGCAGCGCGGCGAGCCGGCGGTCCAGCTCGGCCTTCGCCACGCCGCGCGTCCATTCGGTTGCGGGGAAGGTGACATACTGCACGCGCTTCGATAGCTTCAGCGGCAGGACGCCGTCCTCGGCTTTCAGCTCGTGCGTGCGGTCCATCAGGTCGGCAACGGTCGCGGCTCGCACGCCCGCCGGCACCGACACTTCCGTCTCGCCCTGGATGCACCACGCCGCCAGCACGGCGCTGTCGCCGCGCGAGAACAAGTGGCCGAACAGGCCGGGCTTGCCGAGATCGACCCTGCCAACGTATTCCGCCCCCTCCAGGTGGCGCGTCATCGCGGCGTAGCTGACGTACGTGGCGTAGGGCAGGTTCTGCGGGCCAAGCAGATGCGTCGGGTCGTCCTCGCCGCCGCGGCCCATCTGGTACCACCAGATCCTGTCGGTACCGAAGGCCATCTGCGTGATGTAGATTCGCGGAATCACCACCGCCCCGATCTCCAGGCTTTTGGTCTTCGAGCCCCACCAGCCTTCCTCGGTGTTCCAGATCGGTTTGCCGGGGTAGAACCGGTCGCGTATCTCGACCAGCTCGCGCATCATCTCGAGCTTGTTCTCCGGCTCGCCCGAGACGGTGATCTGGTCGAACTTCAGCGGCTTCGCGCCGGGATAATGGATCTGCACGCTGTCGTTGAAATCGTTCGCGCCGAACTGTGCGAGCTGCCGCATCATGTCGTTGTTGCCGGCATTGCCGTCCATGCCGGCGAGCGCATCCTTGTCGCGCGCCTTCACGATGCACCAGGCGTGCTTGCCAACGAGTGCGAAGTGCTCGCGGCCGAACGGCTTGGGCACGTTCCAGAAGAAATTCGGCTCGTTCCAGAACTTGTAGTCGCCCACGCCCTGCCCTCGGAAGCGATCCATCACGCCCAGGCAGTAGCCGAAGAAGCGGTCGTAGCTGTAGATGCGGTGGTTGGGAATGCCGAGCCACGGCTCGCCGTAGCAGAAGCCTTCGCTGCACGAGATTCCCCAGCGGTCGCAGTAGCGGCGGAATCCTTCCATGCCCTGGCTCCACTGGATCGCGTCGCCGGGGTACTTCATGAAGAATCCCTCGACCGGCTCGATCTTGTGCCACCAGTTGCTCGCCGAGGAATCGGCCTTCGCCCCGCACAGCGCCATCAGGTAGCAGTTGACGGCCCAGTTCACGGCGAAGGGCGAGTCGGGGTCCTTCGTGATCGTGCGGGAGCGGAGGCGGGCGAGCATCGCATCGAGGCTGGCGAACGCGTCGCCGCCGCTGGCGAGCTTCACGTTCAGCAGGTAGTGGCCGAATTCCGGCGCGTCGACGACCAGCGGCAATGCCTGGCGGGCGAGCGGAGCGGCGGCATACTGCGCACTCCCGCGCGTCTGCTTGCCGTCGAAGTCCGTCAGCGTCCAGTCCACCG
>DATKYA010000490.1:0-2131 GCA_035528775.1 Planctomycetota bacterium
CCGATCGTGTGCGCGTCGAGCGCCACCAGCCAGTCGGCGGGGCCGGCGAGGATCGCACGGTTCACGGCGATCGTGATCTGATGCTCGTCGTCAGATGGCCGCGGAGCCCACTGAGCCAGCGACGGGCCGGGGCACAGGATGGATGCGGTCACGTTCATTGGGCCTCCATCCCTTGTTGCGTGAGCCGGGTGAGTCTCTTGACTACTTTGTTCCGCTCAAGCAGGATGATGCCCAGGGCACCGCCACTTACCGCCCCGGCAATCCTGTCAAGCTCTGCAAGTCCGGCGCGGGCGCACACCAACTCCTCAGCCCTCGTCATTTGGCTTTGTTTTGTTGTTCGTGCCATCAGCTACATCCTCAGCAAGACCCGCACGATCCGGGCTTTCTCCGGCAACTCATTATCGTAAAATGACTCCATACTGAAGTCCGCGAACAGCCGCAGAAACACCTTTGGGTCCTCCAGCTTCAGCGCCTCGTAGCTGCCGAAATGATTGACCCGCAGCACAAAGTAGGCCCAGCCGCCGGATTCCAGAACGCGACGGACCTCGGCGACGAACTGCGGCAGATCGAAAACGTGATCCACCGAATTGCAGTACACCAGCCCGAACGTCGAATCCGCAAACGGGATGTGGTGGAAGTCGCCCCGCTCGACCAGCGGAGGGCACGGGACAAGGTCGATGCCGATCGCGTCATATCCCAACTCCCGTAGGACCGCGACTTCCTCGCCGAGCCGGGCGCCGAGGCAGATCGCCCGCGTGCCGACGGGGACGTGCTTCGTGACGATCTTGAACTCGCCGCGGAAGTGCCGCATCCGCTCGTCGGCCCGCGCGCGAAGCTTGGCGATCACGGCAGGGTTCGCTGTCTTCTTCCTCTGGTGCGTCAGGTACGCCTCATAATCGGGATATTCTCGCCTCTGCACCGTCAAGCCCTCTCAAAGATGCCAACGGGATACGGCCCGTCCTTTTCCGCCACGCACCGGAATCCGTACATCCCCAGCAACGCCTTGAACTGCGGCAGGTCGTAGATGTACGCGGCTGCCGTGTCCGCCGTGACCGGCTGCCCGAGCTTGGCTGCGTCGAGCTTCTTGACGCGGTTCTTGTTGCCTTGGATCAGTACGGTCTTGATGCCCGACGCCGCGACTGCCTGCCAGAACGTGTGCAGCCTGTCGCCGAGGTGGTAGACGACGCAGCAGGCCAGCAGGACGTCCGCCTTGCCGACGAGCCGGAGGTTGTCATAGATGTCCCCGGCAATGAACATGACGCCGCAGTCGCACGGCTTCGTGATGCTCCAGATGTGCCTCACGAGTTCGGCTTGCTCGATGGACTCCGCACGCTTGTCGATCCCGGTGACGTGCTCCGCACCGCACCTTGCGGCCGTTAGCGAATAGAGCCCGTCGTTGCAGCCAAGATCGAGCACGCGCCTGCCCCTCACATCCGGCATCATCTCGATGGCGGCGTCCTCTTTGTGCTCGCGGCGGGGATGCGTCCAGAGGCCCGGAACCACCTCGATGCTCTGATACCATTTCTCGAATCGCGGCAGGCCGTTGTCGATGAAGAACGCGACGTATTCCTCCGGCTCGATCACCAGACACGCCGCCTCGTCATGCCCCAAGAACTCCATGCACGATAGACGGTGCGTGCCGTCGAGCCGCTTCACGAGCTTGCCGTCTTTCCAGATGACGATCGGCAGCTTGTGCCGCGCCTGCCACTGCCCGTGTTCCCGGAAACTCTGAAGCAACTTGCGATACTTCACCGCGCTGTGCCGGGCGCTGGATTCGCCGATGCGGCCGGCCTTCACCTTGTAGTATTCGGACTCCCGGACCTTCTCCGCGAACTCCTCCTCGGTTGCCGCCTCGTCCGCCATCGTCAGCAGTTCGCGCCGGATGCGGCAGACTTCGCGCCCGAGCAGCGACTGCGTCGGCAGCGCCTGGACGGAGCCGATCTTGCCCGCGGCAGCGTGCTGCACAAATCGCATTCGCAGTTCGGTGACAACCGACATCAGCTTTCCCTTCGGCAACGCATAAAGAAATACGGCGTCGTGCCGTTGTACTCCCATTCGATCCGCTCGGCCGTGAACCCAGCGGGCACATAGTCGGCCCGCCACGGGGCGCGGACGTCGCGATCCCACCAGC
>DATKYA010000491.1:0-6170 GCA_035528775.1 Planctomycetota bacterium
CGGCAAGCGGCTGGTGCCGACCGACAGCTCGCCGCTGGACCGCGCGAAGAACCAGATCCTCGAGTTCAACGTGGGCGATTGCATGGCCGCCGAGTACGTTGACGACGAGAACTTCGACCCCGGCCGGCCGATGAAGCGCACCTCCAATCCCCTGGGCGTCGCATACGTCGACGGCCACATCGATGCCGTCTACCTGTCCAAGGGCAAGAACACCTACCTCGGCAACTACCTCATCGATGCCAAGGACGACAAGGACGACGTTTTCGCCCGCCGCACCAAGCGGGTGAAAACGAGCGACGTGCTCCAGATCGCAATCATCGATCCGGACCTCGACACCAGCGCGAACCCCGATTCGGTGGAGTGCGAAGCGATCTGCAGCAGCGGCGACACGGCGAGGCTGACCGCCAAGGAAATCGACAACACGGCCGCCGTGTTCACCACGCGAATCCAGCTCTCGCCCGACCAGGCCGCGAAGGACGACGACGCGCGTCTGTGGGTGCGAGCCGGCGATTTCATCATGCTCCGCTACATGGACGAGCAGAACCGCAACCCCGGCCACGCCGTCTACCGCGAGAGCTTCGTGTTTGCCGCCGACGATGAAGCCGCCGACTTCCAGGTGGGCGTGGAGCTGACACAAGCGCCCGAGGTGGAAGAGACCAGCATCGAGCCGCCCAACTGGGTGTTCAGCCTCCGCGAGCCGGACCAGGCCCTCCCCGGCCAGGATCGCGTGGAGATGACGGCGCTGTCGTTCGCCACGCGAGATTACGCGCGATTCCTCGTGCTCCTCCGCGATCTCGACGGCAACTTCTCGTCCCACGTGCCCGTCCGGATCGGCGACAAGCCCGACATCGAGCTGCCGAAGGATGCCGATCCGAAAGGCCCTCGCCGGATCCGCTCGCTGGACGAATGGTGGTGGTGGCGGGACGACCGCAGGTCGCGCCGGCAGGAGGAGCAGTTCGACATCCCGCTGGCCGTCGGCGGCGACGACATCGTGCTGACGAGCTACAAGGACGCCACGCCGAAGGCTGCTGCCGGGCGGATGTTCGTCCCGATCGCGGAGCCTCGCCTCCTCGAGAACCTCCAGCGGCTGGGCGTTCGCACCGATCTGCTGCCCGAAGAGGCGCGCACCGTTGGCGTCCCGGTCGACCTCACGGACCCTGTCCTGTCGATCGAGAACGGCCGCAAGGAGCGGCAGACCGGCATCATGAACGAGATCGCCCGCAAGAAGCGGCACTATAGGCAGGTTCTCGACACCTACCAGGAAACGCTGAACCGCATCGGCAAGGAGATCGAGGCCCTCAAGCCCAAGGAGGCCGAGAAGCCCAAGCCGGTGAAGATCGAGGGGAAACCCAAGACCGTGAAGAGCGAAGATGCCCCGCTCACCGCCGAAGAGAAGCCGGAGGAGTCTGACATCGCGGACGAAGACATCTACGCCACGGAAGACCTGATCCGTGCCGCCGCGTTGCGGAGAGACCGCGACGCGTTGAACCAGGCGATGCGAGCGCTGCAACTGCGGATGAAGGCCCTCGAGCAGTACAAGACGGCCGACGCCGAAGCCGCGATCGACAAGTTTGAGCAGGAAGAGCGGGCCAGGCTGGCAGCCATGGGCGAAGCCGAGGCCGGCCCTGCGGCCGGCGCCGAGAGACGGCCCGCCTGGTACACGCAGCCCGACTGGTGGAAGAGCTGCGGCGGAATCCTCGCCGGCACCACGCTGAAGGTTCGCATCGAGGATCCTGGCTTGCAGGGCGACTCGGTGAACGTGATCGTCGCACGGCTCGGCCAGTTCACGCCCGAGCATCTGAAGCTCAAGGCAACGGCCGTCAAGGACGCAAAAGGCGTCTACGAGCTGACAATTGCCACGGCGCCCGATGAGGGGGTCGAGGGAGCGTTGTCGCTGAAGGGCGTGCGGGCGCTGATGCTGTCGTACGAAGACACCACGCAGGCCGAATTCAACGACAAGCGCTCCGCGTATATCTCCCTGGCGTCGAACGCCGTCATGAACATCACCGGCCCCGATTTCCTGGAAGGCAAGGAAAGCTACCACCTCGGCGAGGACGTCTACGTGATCGTCCACGACTCGGACATGGACAAGACGCGCGAGCGCGACTTTATCTGGGTGGAAGCGACGTCCGACGCGGGCGACAAGGAGCTGGTGCCGATCCGGGAGAGCCAGCCGCACAGCGGCGTCTTCCGCGGGAGCATCCCCACCGAGTTCAGCGAAGCCAAGGAGAACAACGGCGTGATGTCGGCGAAGTTCGGCGGCACGTTCGAGGTCCGCTACGTCGACCAGTTGTGGCGGTCGCCGGCTACGATCCCGCCGGTGCTGGTGGCGAAAGGCTCGTTCGTGGCCGGGACCGACGGGACGGTCGAGATCTTCGCCCGCCAGCTCAAGCGCGGCTCGCTGCAGCGCGACGTGCTGTTCAACACCGCACTGGCCGCCTATGAACTCGGCAGGAGTTCCACCGAGATGGGAGCAGTCCAGCGCGGCCGCCAGCATCTGCTGGAAAGCCGCGACAAGTTCCGAGTCCTGATCGAGCAGTACCCGGACGATCCCGTCTGTGCGCACGCCACCTACTACCTCGGCAACATCTACTTCCTGCTGGGCGACTACAACTCGGCAGTGCAGAGCCTGCAGGAGGTGATCGACCGGTGGCCCAAGAGCGAGTTCAAGGCCAAGGCTCTGTTCAAGCTCGGAACCTGCCGAATGAAGGCGGGCGAGATGGACAAGGCGGTCGAATCGTTCGTGAACCTGGCGTACTTCCACAGCGACAGCCCGCTGGTGGCCGATTCGATGCTTGCCCTGGCCCAGCATTTCAGCAGCCAGAAGCGCTACAAGGCGTCCATCGGCGTGGGCGAAGCCTTCATCAAGAAGTTCCCCGACCACGAGAAGACCGCCAACATGTACCTGAGGGCCGCCGGCTGGCTGATCGTCGAGAAACGATACGACCAAGCCGCCGAGCTGCTCGACGAGGCCGAGAAGGCACTGCCCGACTCGCCCACCATGCCGGCATTCCTGTACTGGCACGCCGACTGCATCTTCAAGACGTCGGGCATGAACAGCGTTCCCTACAAGCGCGGGATCATCCTCCTGCAGCGGGTAACCTACGACTACCCGGACTCGAAATGGGCGAAGTACGCGGCGGCTCGTCTCGCGGAAAAGGACGTGCAGCAGTAGCAGCAAAGGCGCCGGATGAAACTTGCCGTTCCCGACAAGCTGGTCAGGCTGCTGGCTAAGCTGAAACCGTACGCCGGTTTCGGCGGGCCGCCCCGGCACGACATCCACCGCCGGGCCGAGTATAACCGCATGCGCACGCGGCGGTTCTACTTCTATGCCGCCATCCTCCACATCTGTTTCGTGGTGCCGTCGTTGATCAGCATCGGCGGCGGGTGCCTTTACGAAGTGCCCGCCGGCGTGCCGATGGGCAAGGGTGACAAGCTCACCAAGGGCAAGGAGATGCGGATCCAGATCCAGAAACAGGTGGTCCGGCGCAAGCGCCGCGTCCGGCAGTCGCCGGTGAGCATCTACGAGATGCTGAAGGACGAAGACTTGCAGCAGCAGAAGCAGGTGAACGCCCAATTCTCCGACTTCGCGGGCGTGCCGGGCGGAATCGGCGAAGGCGCCTGCGCCGCCGGATCACCCCGTGGAACCGCCGTCGGCGGAAAGCTGTACTTCTACCGCGTCAAGTTCAACGGGCCAGATTGGGACGCCAACAGCAGCGGCGTCCGCCCGCTCATGAAGGAAGTCCTGAAGGCCGGTGTCGTCAAGAGCGTGTCGGGTTTCAACAACAACGTGTCACTCGCCGACCTCCCCAAGCACAGCGGGAAGTACTTTCCGGCGCTGCTATACATGACGGGCACCGGGGCGATCAATGCCAACGACCAGGAAGTGAGCAACATGCGAAACTACCTGCTCGGCGGCGGAATGCTGTTCGCCGACGTGTCCGGCGGCAGCTTCCACCAGGCGTTCACGCAGTTTATCCGGCGAGTGCTGCCGGAATACAAGCTGGAGACGATCGAGTTCGACAACGAGATCTACCGCGGGGGGAACATGCCGTACGCGATGCTGCACGGCTGCCCGGTCTACCGCAAGCACGAGGGAGCGGGGCCCGCCCAGAGCATGTGGGTTGGCCCGCGGATCTCGGTGTTCTACAGCCGGGGCGACCTCGGTTCCGCGTGGGCGTCGGCCGGCATTTTCCAGACCCGCCGCCGCGACGTCGAGCAGGCTTATCGCATGGGGATCAACATCATCACCTACAGTCTGCTCTACTACAAGGTAACATCGGCGGACGGCAATTCATAGGCGTGCCCGTTGGAAAGGTGCAACGAATGAAACGACCCTGCAGTGCGCTGCTCGCGATGGTGGTGCTGAGCGTGGGAACGTTCATCATGGCAACGCCGGCGTTCGCGGCGTCCGACGCCAACGCCGACCAACTGTTCGAGACCGCCCTTGCAGCCTACAAGATGGAGCGCTGGGAAGACTGCTCCACGAAGTTCTACGACTTCATGGCCGCCACGCCCAACGATCCCCGCAACGACCAGGCCCAGTACTGCGTCGGCCGGTCATACGTGCACCGGAAGTTCCTCAACAAAGCCATCGAGGAGTTCGGCTATCTGATCCAGGACTTCCCGAACTCGCAGTACACCACGCTCGGCCTCTACTACCGGGCGATCTGTTACCGCGAGACGCGCCAGGAAGACAAGGCCATCGAGGATTTCGAGCGCGTCACGAAGATCCCCGTCAAGATCTATCACGGGGAGGAAGACGCCATGCTGCGGCAGCTCTATGAGAACCACCGCGATTCCGTCTTCTGGCTGGCGAAGCGCTACCTCGAGAAGAAGCAGCCCGAGCTGGCCGTCGCCGTCTACCAGCGCCTCCCGTACACCATCGAGGCCTTCCGCTGCGTCGTCAACGTATACTACGACCTCGGGAAGTACGACACCATTCGCGACATGATCGATACGCTGGAAGGCAGCAACAAGCACGAAGCCTACAAGTTCCTGATCGAGTTCTACGGCAAGAGCAAGGCCTACAATCAGCTCAAGGGTGTATTTGGCAAGCTCCTCGAGGAGAAGAACGCGAACGACCAGACCGACGACCTCGTGCGCACCACGGCGTGGAGCTTCAACAATTTCGGCAAGGAGCAGTGGGACTGGGCGATGAGGCGGGTCAGCACCAACTACCCCCGAATGGCACGCTGGGCGGAGTTTGAGCTGATCAAGCACACCTGGGAGAACGCCGCCCTGATCGACGAGCTGGAGCTGTTCATCGTGAAGTACCGCAACGGGCCCGACGTGGACCAGACGATCCGGCTGAAGGGGATCGTGCTCGAGCGGCAGTCGAAGGTGGAAGAGGCCCGCAGCAACTACCGCAGGATCAGCGACCCGGGCCTGGGCCACTGGTACGCCGCCGAGACGTTCGACGGGCAGCACGCCCGCACGAAGGATTTCGAAGGAGCGCTCAAGGAATACGAGAACCTCCGCAAGGCGTTCTATTCACCCGAATGGTCGGCGATGGCACAGTGGCGGATCGGCGAGATCCTCCGCCATCTGAAACGCGTCGACGACGCCGTCGAAGCCTATCGCCAGGTGATCAAGCGGTTCGGCACGCTGACCGTGAAGGACAAATGGGTTGGCCAGAACCACTACGATCGCATGAGGATGCCCGATCGCGAGTATGGGCCGGCGGCGCAACTGGTGATCGGCGATATCCTCCGCGAGGCCGGACGTTACGACGACTCGATCATGGAATACCGCATCGTCATGAGCAAATACAGGAAGTCTGAAGAAGCCCCGTGGGCAGGCTACAATACCGGCCTGAGCTACGAAGGCAAGGAAGACCCCGAGACCGCCATCAAGGTGTTCAAGTCTGTCCTCCGCCGCTACGGCAAGACCAAGGCCGCCGGCGAAGCTCACACCAGGCTGGAGCAGAAATACAAGATACCGGATACGGAAGTGAGCGATTCCACCGATTTCTTCGGAGACACCGACGTCGAAGGTCCGGACACGAAGAATTTCATTGAAGATCCGACCAAGATGAGAGACAAGAATAGGCAGTAATCAGGAGACTGGAAAAACGCCATGTTGGTTTACCTGCTGCAAGGCGGCCTGTTCATGGTGCCGCTGGTGACGTGTTCGGTGATGGCGGCCGCCATCATCCTTGATCGCGTGTT
>DATKYA010000492.1:0-2836 GCA_035528775.1 Planctomycetota bacterium
GGTCGACTACACTCACTGCGAGCTGCCGGTCACGCTGAAGCTGTCATACGGGCGAATGCGCAGCTTTGAGGAAATGGACGGCCCGCCCGAGAAGCCCGCGTTCTTCTACATCGGCGACGAGAACCCGGTTGGCCCCAAGACCTGGAAGAATCGCCTGCTGCTGTTCGTGAAGCCCGACTACGTCGTGATCTTCGACCGGGTGTTCGGTGCGGTGCCGCACCGCTACAACCTGCACGTGACGGCCGACGAGATCAAGCGCGACGGCGGCATGATCCGCGCCGCGGGGCGGTTCGACCTCGACTTGCTGTGCTGCGTTCAGCATCCGGCGAAGTTCGAGTTTGAGACCGGCGAGTTCTTCCCCGGGCCGCAGCGGTTCGGCGAAGGAGCCGGCAACCCGCACCGCCAGCGTTACTTCCGCATCTACAACCTGGGCGACGGAATCTATCGCACGCTGCTGTTTGCACAGGAGCGCGGGCGGTCCGTTCACATCCAAGCCGCCGGGCCGTACGGATTCAAGATCATCACGCCGGAATATGTCGACTACGTGTTCGCGAACGACGAGATGGTCTATGAGGACGTGGGCGATATGGCCTTTGCGGGGCGGGTCGGCTGGATTCGCCGCACGAGCACCGGAACCATCGCGGCGTGCGTGCCCGACGGTGATTCAATAGCGGGCTTCGGCATCCGGATCGACGGCCGCGGGCCGTTGCACTACAACATGGATGGACGCGGCAGTGTGCAGATCGATGGCGTCCCGAGGGAGGTTCGCGTCTCCCGGGGCAATGGGAGATGAGGCAAGCGAGCGGTGCGGCCTGCCACGTGCTGTTGGCCGAAATCGTTGTTGATTTCCCTGCCAAAATGGCTATAATCAGTAGCGGTTGATGCAATTACTCCTGCTCTCAAAGAAAGGAAGAACACCATGAGCCATTTACGCAACGTGCGGAAGCGCAAAGCCCGCACGGAAAAAGCGAATCACGGCGTGAAGCCCACCCTGCACAAGAAGCGGGTCTGGTAGGCGACGCCGCCGTCCGCAGAAAACATGAAGGCGCCTGTTCCATTGTGAAACAGGCGCCTTTCCGCTTCAAGACCTCGCCGCTACCGAACAAGTAGCCGTGCTCACTACAAGTAGCCGCGCTCACTTCCTCGCCTTCTTCGATGCCGACCTCATCCTCGCGCGGAACAGGATGCGGACGGGGATCTCGTGGAAGGGGAGATGCTTGCGGAAAAAGCCGGCGAGGAACCGCCGGTAAGTGGAGCTGAAGATTTCGGGATTGTTCACGAACAGCACGATGGTCGGCGGAGCGATGCCCGCTTGCGTGCCGTAGTAGACCTTGGGGAGCTTGCCGCCGACCGGCCTCGGGCGCTTCTGCTGCACGGCCTTCGCGATCACCTCGTTCAGGTCGGCGGTCGACACGCGCGTGGTCGCCTGCATGTGCAGCTCGCGAATGGTCCCCAGCATTCTCGTCGCCTGCTCGCCTTCCTTCGCGCTGATGAAGACGAGCGGGGCGTAGTCGAGAGCCGGCAGCGACCGCGTGAAATATTCCTCGTACGCCTCCACCGTCGTCTTCTCGCGGGCGAGGTCCCACTTGTTCACCACCAGCACGGACGGCTTCATCGATTCCGTCACCATCATACCAAGCTTCTTGTCGACCTGTGAAATCTCGGTCGTGGCGTCGAAAAACATCAGCACGACCTGGGCGCGGTGAATGGCTGCATGGGCGCGGGACATGCTGAAAAACTCGATGGGATGCTCGATCTGCGCCCGCTTGCGAGCTCCCGCCGTGTCGATGGCGATGTAGGTCTTGCCTTCGTGCTCGAAATACACGTCGACGGCGTCGCGGGTAGTGCCGGCCTTCTCGCTGACGATCAAGCGCTCCTCGCGAACGAGCGCGTTGATGAAGGTGGACTTGCCGGCGTTTCGCTTGCCCACGATGGCGAACGTGATCGGCTCGGCTTCCGCCTCGGCGGCAGGGCCGGGTTCCGGAAGCTTGCTGACGATTCCGTCCAGCAACTCGTGGTAGCCTTGCGACTGAATGGCGGACATCAGGATCGGCTCGCCGAATCCAAACGCGTAGAATTCGGCGGCGTCGGGGCCGAGGTGGACGGCATCGGCCTTGTTCGCGACGAGGATGATCGGCTTGTTCAGCCGCCGCAGCCGCTCCGCAATCTCCTTGTCCTGCGGCACGATCCCCTGGATCACGTCGGTGACGAATACGATGAGGTCTGCCTTCTCGAGTGCGATCTGGATCTGCCGCTCGACTTCCGCCGTGAGCTGATCCATGTCTTCGATGCCAATGCCGCCCGTGTCGATCAGCTCGAACCGGTGGCCGTCGTGCGTGATGATGGTGGAGACGCGATCGCGCGTCACGCCGGCGGTCGGCTCCACGATGGAAATCCGCCGCTGGGCGATGAAGTTGAACAGCGACGACTTCCCGACGTTCGGGCGGCCGGCGATCACGACTGCGGGAAGGCTCATTGCGGGCATCCTTTAACGATGAACTATGAACGATGAACTATGAACTATGAACGATGAAGCGAGTCGGGCAGCTCAGCAGATCAAAGCCGAAGCTTGCAGGTTGCCCTCGAATGTTGATCTCCTCGCCAACTTCCGTATTCATGGTTCATCGTTCATCGTTCCCTTGTCCTCGTCTTCATCGGCCTTGTCTTCTTCATCCGAACCGGGAACGACGTACTCGCCTTCCAGCCATTTGCCGAGGTCGATCAGTTTGCACCGGCGGCTGCAGAAGGGGAAATTCATCGACGCGGCGATCGACTTGTAGCGGAATTCCTTGCCGCAGATGGGGCAGATGGTGGTGGGCATGCCCGTTCTCTTTCA
>DATKYA010000493.1:0-2286 GCA_035528775.1 Planctomycetota bacterium
CGATAGGTGTTCCGCTCCGACCGCCGATCAAGCGGCAGGTCCATGTCGATTCCCGCCGAATACGTGCCCTCTCTCGTTCGGAAGCCCGCCATCTTGCCCTCGGCGGTCGGCACCGACGACGACAGCACCAGGTCGACGCCCGGTGCCAAGCCGTTCTCGGCGACAGCGACCTTGCGGACGGCATCGGCAACCTGGTCGTAGGCGTTCCTCAGGTCCAGCCGCCCCGCCAGGGCCATGTCCACCGCCTCCTCCGCCGTCATGTCCGGATGCTGAATCCCGAGCTCGCGGAGCACGTCAAGCTCGTGCGGGTCGAACCCCACAGCAGAATCCGCCGGCAGCCCCAGCTTCACCTTGAAATGGTCGATCGACTGCTGATACGACTGCTCGCTGCGCACGTAGCTGTCCTTCGCGCGAAGCACGTTCTGCTCCGCCTGGTCCACTTCGAATTCCGGCACCCTTCCGGCCTCCGCCATCATTTCGGTGCGCTCGCGGGCCTGCACCAGGTTCCGGTAGTTGTTCCAGGAATTCGTGACCGAATCGCGAGACTGCAGCACTCGGTAGTAGGAGCTTGCGATGTCGACGGCGAATCCGCGGTGGTACTGGGCAAAATCGCGGATGCGGTAAACCATGTCGCGTTCCGCCTGCAGCAGGTTTTCCTGGGCGATGCGCGCGCCAGCACCCTTCCACAGCGGCTTCGTGAGCGTGGCCGTGATGATCGACGATGCCGCCTCACGCGGGCTGCGCACAAGGTGCATCAGCAGGTCGGTCGACAGGTCCGCGGTGAACTTCGTGCCGTCGGCAAACAGCTTCGACACGCCGAACTTGCCGTCCCCGCTGACCGTCTCGTCGCCCTCCGTCTTCTTGTATGCGGCCGACAGATTCCCGCTGAGGATCGGCCCATATTTATATCGGGCGAGGCTCAGATCGAGGGCGCCGATGAACAGATCTTCTTTCTTCGACTGGTATTCGCGGCTGTTGCGCGACGCGATATCCAGTGCATCCGCCATCGACAGCATCGCCACCGGTTGCTGCCCGGCCTCATCGGGATCTCCCAGCGGCTCCGGCACCCGTTTGGGCAGCCTCTCCAGCGAATCCATGTGCCTCGATTCGATGCTGAACGACCGGTCCAGCCCCAGCGCCGCCATCTGCTTGTTCCGGATGATCTCGTAGGCGTCCTTGTCGGCATCCCGTTTGTAGTGTGACGCACTGCACCCCGCAAACAGGCCCATCCCGATCATCAGGCACGTGATACGAATGTACATGAAAAACTGCCGGCCGATTGACTGGTACTTCATACTGACAACACGCGGGGCAATCCCTGCATCACATTGTATTCCGCCGGGCGGGGCAAGTCAAGGAACCTTCACCCGCCAAATGTAAAAAATTGCCACGCGCGCCAAATCGGAAGTCAGCGAATTCAGAATTCGGAATTCCTACTGCGGCCATTTTCCCGTTGAGCCGAACCACCCAAACCGCTAACATAATGTTCCCGCTTCCACGGTAGATTACCTTCTCATCGGATCCAGAGGAGTCTGACGAAGAATGTCAAATGCACCGCAACTGAAGGCTGTGATCTTCGATCTCGACGGCGTGCTGGTGGATACGTCCCGTTTCCACGGCCAGGCTTGGGCCGGGCTGGTGCGAAGCCTCGGGCACGAGCCGCCCGCTGATCTCGAGGAGCGAGTCCGCGGCATCTCCCGCCTCGCCTCGCTCAAGATCGCCCTCGACCCCCACGCCGCCAAGTACTCCGACGCCGAGCTCGACCAGCTCGCCGCCAGGAAGAACGACCACTACCTCGCCCTCATCACGAAGATCTCGCCCGCCGATCTGTATCCCGGAGCACGCGAGTTGTTCGACAGCCTCCAGCAGGCCGGCATCCGGATCGCACTCGGGTCAGCCAGCAAGAATGCCCGCCCCGTGCTCGACAGCCTCGGGATCACCGGCCGGTTCGACGCGATCGCCGACGGCTTCACGTACAAGCACGGCAAGCCGCATCCCGACGTCTTCCTCACGACCGCCCACATGCTCGGCTTCTCAGCGGGCGAGTGCATCGTGGTTGAGGACGCCGCCGCCGGCATCACCGCCGCGCTCGACGGCGGATTCGTCACCATCGGCATCGGCAACTACGAGTCCCTCAAGCACGCGCACCACTACATCCGCAGCCTCACCGAAGCCAGCGCCGAATCACTGCGAAGCCTGCACGCGCGATTTACTCCCGACCACTGGACGGTGCGGCGCGACGGCCTGACCGACCAGGAAGACGCCTGCCACACGATCTTCTGCACC
>DATKYA010000494.1:0-7102 GCA_035528775.1 Planctomycetota bacterium
TCCTCCCTCTTCATCTATCCGTTTCCTCCGCTCCTTGTTCGCTGTCCATTGTTCCTTGTTCCTTGTTCGTATCTCTTCTTGTTTCCTTGGGAGGAAGAGGAGAGAAGAAGAGAAAGCACAGGGACAAGCAAGGAAGAACAGGGAACAGAGAACAAGGAACAAGGAACAAGGATGGCTCGGGCGGGGAATCGCGGCCGTCATCGTCTCGATGCTCATCCTGTCCGGCTGCGGCAAGAAGGAACCTGCAGCGACGGCCGGCAGGCCCGCCTCCGCCAGCGATCCGAAGGTCGTCCGCACGGCCGTCATTGGCGGAATGACGATGACCGGCCTGTGGGGCGGGCTGTCGAAAATGTTTGAGCAGGAAACCGGCTACCAGGTGAAGGTGGTGTCGACGGGCCCGCGGCCGATCATCTCCGCGGCGTTCATCGAGGGCCAGGCGGACCTGCTCACCATGCACTCGGGCGACATCACCACCGATCTCGTGGCGGACGGCTACGGGATGAACATGCGGCCGTGGACGCGCAACGAGCTTGTGATCGTCGGCCCGAAATCCGATCCGGCAGGCATTCGCGGCCTCACCGATGGCGCCGAAGCCTTCCGCAAGATCGCTGGCGCCAAGGCCAACTTCGTCGATTTTGAGGGCATCGGCAGCCGCGAAGTGTGCCACAAGATCTGGAAGAAGGCCGGCGTGCCCCGCGAAGGCGAATGGGTGATCAAGGATGAAAGCTCCAGCCATCTGGACGTACTCGACTTCACCCACCGCAGCAACGCCTACGTCGTCGTTGGCCTGATGCCCGTCATCTACGAGAAGCTCACGGCAACCGATATGGAGATCCTGGTGCAGGGCGACCCCGCGATGCAGCGGCCATACATCGTGATGGAGGCGAATCCCGCGAAGCTGCCGGGCGTCAATTCCGCCGGTGCGCGCGCCCTCGCCGATTTCCTGGTGTCGGAGAAGGTGCAGCGGTTCCTCGCCGATTTCGGCAAGGACCGCAGCGGCGCCGGCCCGCTCTTCTATCCGATCGCGACCAGGTAGGCTTGCGGCTTGGGGCGTGCGGCTTGGGGGATAGGCGTTGGCCTGGCTCGCTCCCCCTCCCCACACTTGGGGAGGGGGCCGGGGGTGGGGGGCCTGTCGCCTGCCCACCTGCCACCCTTCACCCTCCCCGAAACATCCCTGCGTGCTTCTCGCAGAAGTCGGGTCCACCCAATTGTGCTCGAATCATCTCGTCCTGTCGGTGTGCGTTGAACAACCTGCACGCGGGATCGCCGCAGAATGGATGGCCCCACAGTTGGAATGCGGCTGCCTGGGCGGCGTAACCCTTGGCGATGTCGGTCATCCGCGGGTCGCCGCGTTCGAGCCATCGCCCCGCCGATTGCGTGCCCAGCAGAGCCTCCGCGCCTTCGGCCTTGCCGGCCAGCCGCAGGGCGTGCTTCGCGAGGTAGTAGCCGCGTGGGCGTGCCGGCGCCTGCACCAGTCCCGCCGACGAGACGACCACCGGCACGCTGAAGACCGCCGTCCGCGCGTGGTAGCGCCGGTCGTTCGGGTCCAGCGTGCCCACGAGTTGATCGGTGAAAACGATATGGAGGGATGACCGCCGCCGCACGGATTCCCCCAGCAGCCCCGCCGCGATCTCGGAGAACGCGAAGCCGTCGTACACGATGCCCGTGCGCATGTCGCTCGGCTCGGTCAGCCGCCGCTTCTCGTATTCCACTTCCATCGGCAGCGGCTTCCGGTCCTGCAGCGGCTGCATGGGATTGAACACCCGCGCCTGTGCGAAGGCCTCGGCCGCATCGTTCAGCCGCTCGGGCGGAACGGCCAGCGGAGGCCCCACGCGGACGATCCCGCCCAGCAACTCACGCAGAAAATGCGCGATCGCGTCAAGATCGATATCCGCCGGAGGCGGCCAGCCGTGGATGGAAACGTGGGAAAGCATGGCTATGTGGGGTGAGGAAGACCGCAAAGACGCGAAGAGCAGAAAGTTCACGAAGAAGAGGAAGATGATGGGATGAAGGGATGTTGCGAAAGATTCATCCTGTCCCTTCATCTCATCATCTCATCATCCCGTCATCCCCTTCATCTTCGCGTCCTTCGCGCTCTTCGCGTCTTTGTGGTATTTCGTCCTCAGATGATTCGTATAGCGAACTTCGGGCACACTCCTCCGCAGTACCCGCACAGGATGCAGACGCATTCGTCGACGATGGGCTTCTTGCCCTTGGTTTGCGACAGTGCCTTCTGGGCGCAGCTCTCGACGCAGCGGCCGCAGGCCTGGCACGAGTCGTAGATGATCAGCCGCTTCTTCTCGGTGCTCACGCGCGAGGCAAGCTCGGGCGGGATCGGCTGGTCGTTGAAGACCAGGGCGTTCATCTCGACCTCTTCGGGAGTGAGGGCACCGATGGCCACGGAATCGACGACGCCGAGCTTCCGCACCCAGGTGATGGCTTCGGCGGCGTTGGCCCGGAGGTGCCCGCCGCCGAGCGGCTTCATTCCCATCACGGCCTTGCCGCGCTGGCGGCACAGCCGCACCAGCTCCACGCACTCGTCGATCGAGCCGCCGATGATCCCCAGCCCCTTCTGGTTGATGCAGGGCATGACCACGTCGATCTCGGGGCAGTCGGCCACGGCCCGCAGGCCGGCGTTGCTGTGGACCGAAGCCCCCGCCGCCCGCACCGCTCCGGCTTCCTTGAAGTCGAGGATGCACTTGAGCGCCCAGCTCCGCGAGTTGAGGTCCTGCTCGTTCTCGATCAGGTGGAGGTGGAAGACGTCGATCACCTCGCGGCGGAGGGCCCTGCGGCACTCGTAGATCGCCTTCTCCATGTCTTCGTAGCTGGAGGCCCTGCTCTTGGATGAGATCACGACGTCCTTGGCCCCGCGGATGGCGTGTGCCACGTGCGGATAGGCGCCGTAGGCCTGGGCGGTGTCGATGAAATTCGCGCCGAGCTCGAGTGCTCGTTTGATCGCGGCGGCGCCGTGCTCCACGGAAACATTCGCCTGCAGCTTGCCGTAGATCAACGTGCCGACGCACATTTCGGACACCACAATCCCTGTGTTACCGAGCGTCACCATGTTCATTGCTGTCTTCCTCGTTGTTCTTCAGACCCTTCGATAAGTATAACCCATGTCCGGCGGCATTTCAACAACATGTTCCATTTTTTTCACGGTTTGCCCATTGACATCCGGGAACATGGAAACATACAATGATATAGGGGGAGGAGAGGGCTGCAGGCTGCAGGCAACAGGCAACAGGAACAGGCTACAGGGCCGGCGTGGTGACGGCCGCCGGCGGATCCAGCGGCGGATGGCGGTTTTACGGGGGTTCAGGGGTCGAAGAACGAAAGGAGTTGTGCCATGAAAAAAGGGACGCTATTTGCATTTGGCGTGATCGGAGGCCTTCTGCTTCTGGTGGTGGCGGCGGGATTTCTGCTCCCAGTGCTGGGTCGTTTTGGGTGTAATCCTTCAAAGGCCATTGCAGCGACTATCCTGTCAAATCTCCAGGTCGCTCTCGCCGATTACCACCACGATTTCGGCGTCTATCCGCCGGACCGCGGCGATGGCGACATGGACAAGTGCAGCGAGACGCTGTACTTCTATCTTTCGGGCGAGGGCGTGGACGCCTCGAAGGACAACCTCCGCGCCGAACTGAGATCCAGCCGACGCGACACGAAGGTGTACTTTGACTTCAAGGAGGAGTACCTGTCGGACTACGACGGCGACGGCTATTGGGAAGTGATTGACGCATGGGGCCAGCCGTGGATTTACGTCGTCACGGGCGGAACGCGCCAGCCATACCACCATCCTGAGTCGTATGATCTTTATTCCGTCGGCCCCGACGGCAGGACCGGCCGCACGTGGAACGCAAGCCGCAAGATGTTCGAGCTCCCGCCGGACGATCCCGGCAACTTCTACCAGCAGGCTTCCGACGAGCCGGACGACGGAGACACGACGTCAGGGGCGAGGTATTCGCAGGACGACCTGGCGAATTTCTGATCCCCCCGTATCGCGCGATGACCGCACGGGATCATTCTGTTGCCCCTTGCGGGCATCGGCCGATTACTAATCGGGGGGCACGGGCACCGTCGCCCCGGTTTTATTTTGATTTCCTCTGCGCGTTTTGTTAGAATCTCATATTGACAATCGCTATGCAAATGGTTACAATGTCATCGTTCACTGGTTCGTGCATGTGCACGATCCTCCAGGATTGGCTGGCTGGCCAAGGAAAGGAGTAGCCGCGGTATGAAGATTCTGGTGACTGTTCTGGTGTCGTTGGCGTTGACGTTCGGGATCATGGGATGCGCTCCAACGGAGAAGCAGGGCGAACAGCCTCCTCCTCCCGCAGACACCGAGAAGGCTCCCGATGTCGAAAAGGAACCTCCCGCCGATGAGCCTGAGAAGAAAGCTCCCGCTGACGAAGAGGAAGCTCCGGCCGAGACAACTCCCGACGACGAGACGGCCGAGTA
This sequence comes from Planctomycetota bacterium, assembly GCA_035528775.1. Lineage (GTDB taxonomy): Bacteria > Planctomycetota > PUPC01 > JABMSA01 > JABMSA01 > DATKYA01. The sequence goes on from DATKYA010000494.1 coordinate 4,456, forward strand.
GCACTGACAGACCTCAGTCCGTTCTGCACGGACAGCAGTGATGCTGCCCAACGAATGGCTGCCCCCTCGCGGCCTTGGAGAGATGATTGGGTGATGTGGTGATGGGATAATGAGAGGGAAGATGAGTGGTGGGATGACGAGAAAGGGGTTCATACGCCTCTTCATCTTTCATCCAATATCTCTTCATCTCTTCATCCCTTCATCGCATCATCCCGTCATCTCTTCAGGCTCGCGAGGGGGTTGTACTTGATGAACCGCCCTGATGCAGACTCCGGTGAAAATGCAGCCCTGCCCGCGCGGGCTTCCCCTGTTGCGGCTGATGCTCCCCGCGATAACGGCCGGTGCCGGCATCGCGGTGGCGGCAGCGTTCGGCGACCGGCCGCTGGGGCTGGCTCTCGGAGCAATCATGGCGGCGGCCGGAGTGGCGGCGTTCGTGGTTGAGCGGATCATCGCCCACCGCAGCGCGCCGTCGCAGCAGGCGATCAGCGAAGCGATGGCGTCGGCCGAGCGGCTGGCCGGCCTCGGCTCAATCGCCGCCGCCGTGGCTCATGAAGTCCGCAATCCGCTTTCCGCGCTCGACATCCACGCCCAGCTCCTCGAAGAGGACGTGCCCGACGGCAGCGAAGCTCGCAAGCGAGTGGGCATCATCCGCTCTGAAACGCACCGGCTGAATCTGATCGTCGAAAACTTCATCCGGTTCGCCCGGCACACGGCGCTCGACACCCGGCCGACGCAGATGGCCGAGCATCTCGAGAACGTGATGCACCTCATCGATTCGGAAGCCGGCGATCGCAACATTACGATCGACCACTCGGCGCTCCGCCGCGACCTGCCGCTCGTGATGGCCGACCCCAACCACTTGGAGCAGGCGTTTCTGAACATCGTGCTCAACGCCCTGCAGACCATGCCCGGCGGCGGCCGCCTCACGTTGGCGTCGCGGCTGCACGCCGACTACGTGGAATGCGTGATCTCCAACACCGGGCCGGAGATCCCGGCGGAAATCCGCGACCGCATCTTCGAGCTGTTCTTCACCACCAAGGAGAACGGCAGCGGGCTCGGCCTGCCGATCGCACAGAAGATCATCACCCAGCACAAGGGCTACATCACGGCGAAGAGCGATCCGCACGAAACGTCCTTCTTCCTGGGAATCCCGGCGATGCCGGGCAGATGATACATTGACCACAAAGACGCAAAGAGCACAAAGGGCACGAAGAAGAGATGATGGGATGAAGAGATGAAACGATGATGGGAAAGAAGCTCTTGCGTTTTCCCAACTCTCCTCGATCATCCCATCGTTCATTTCTTCTTTGTGACCTTCGTGTCCTTTGGGTCTTTGTGGTGAATACAACCGTTCGAGAGCATGACCATGGCTGCAAACGGCAGTGTGCTGGTAGTTGACGACGAGCTGAACATCCGCGACGGGATCGCCGCAGCACTGGCGGGTGACGACCGCAAGGTCCGCACCGCACAGAACGGCGCCCAGGCGGTCGAGATCGTCCGCAAGTCGCCCCCGTTCGACGTGATCATCACCGACCTGAAGATGCCGGGCGAGATCGGCGGGCTGGAGCTGGTCAGGCGGGCGCACGAGCTGTGCCCGGAAGCCGCCATCATCGTCATCACTGCCTACGGCACGATCGAAACCGCCGTTGAGGCGATGAAACTCGGAGCCATCGACTACCTCGCCAAGCCCATCGACCTCAAGCACCTGCGCAACATGGTCCGCAACGCCATTGAGAAGCAGCACCTGCTGCGGGAAAACATCCAGCTCCGCAAACGGCTGGCCGGCCAGGCGCAGATCATCGCGCGGTCGCCCCAGATGAAAAAAGTAATGGAGATCGTTGACCAGGTGGCGGCCAGCGACGTGACGGTGCTGATCACCGGCGAGAGCGGCACGGGCAAGGAGATGGTGGCCCGCGCGATCCACGAGAAGAGCTCGCGGCGCGACGGCCCGTTCGTGGCGGCCAACTGCTCGGCACTGCCCGAGGCACTGTTCGAGAGCGAGATGTTCGGCCACGAGAAGGGCGCGTTCACCGGGGCCGTGCGCCGCCATGCCGGCAGGTTCGAGCTCGCCGACGGCGGCACGCTCTTTCTCGATGAAGTGGCCGACATGCCCCTGCAGTACCAGGTCGACCTGCTGCGCGTGATCCAGGAGCGCGAGATCAGCCGCATCGGCGGCGAGACGCCCATCAAGATCGACGTGCGGATCATCAGCGGCACCAACCGCGACATCAGGGCGGCCGTGGCCGACGGCATCTTCCGCGACGACCTCTACTACCGGCTGAACGTGGTGCCGATCGAGCTGCCCCCGCTTCGCGAGCGGGAGGGCGACGTGCCGCTACTAGCCGACACCCTGCTGCACGAGTTCAACGAGCAGCACTCGAAGAACCTGGTGCTCTCGGCCAAGATCATGAAGCGCCTGGAGGAGTATCCGTGGCCGGGAAACGTCCGCGAGCTTCGCAACCTCGTGGAGCGGATGGTGGTGACGGCCGACTCGGGGGAGGTGCGGCCGGACGCATTGCCGCCGGAGATCAGGTTCTACTCGCAGCGGCCGACGTTCGATCTCGAATCCGCCACGCGCGAGGCCGAACGCAAGGCGATCATGACCGCCCTCGAGCAGGCCGACGACCACCGCGAGCGAGCCGCCGAA
>DATKYA010000495.1:0-14319 GCA_035528775.1 Planctomycetota bacterium
AAACGTCGACTACTTCTCGTTCACCGCCATCCAGGGGGAGGAGTTCCAGATCAAGACGTTCGCGCTGTCGTCCGGCGCCGATACGCTCCTCTCCATAATGGATGAGGCCGGCTTCGTGCTCACGCAGGAAGTGGCGGGGCAGCCGAAGCGGACGTGGGACAGTCTTGCGGGCGACCCCGTGTCGTCGATCACTTTCAAGGCTCCCTACGAGGGAACCAACACCTACCAGGTGGCGTGCTCGCACTCGACGGCGGCGCTGCCGGCGGTGGACAATGCCCCGTCGGACGGCATCACGGCAGGCTGCCCTGCCAGGCTCGGCGCCTACAGCCTCACCATCGTGAGCACGTCTCAGGGAATCACCGTGGCCCGAGTGGAGCCGTCCAATGCCGCCACGGACGTGGCCGTGGACGTCGGCCTGGGCGACGACCCCGACCCCGCCAAGCCGAAAGTGCTGATCGTGTTCAACGGAGCGATCGATCCCGCCACGGTGACGTCGACGACGTTCACGGTGAAGGATTCGGCCGGCGACGCCGCGGCCGGAACCGTGGTGCAAATCGGCGATGCAAACCGCTATTTCGCATACGTTTTCGACGCCAATCTCCGTAATTCCACCGACTATACTGTTGAAGTGACTGCCGACGTGAAGGACCCGCTGGGTAACCCGATCGCACCGTTCACCAGCACGTTCCGCACCGTGGGGCCGTTCGTCGACGTGACCAGCGTGAACCCGGCCGACGGAGCGACGGACGTGGCGGTCGATACGACCGTGACACTCGGTTTCCTGGAAGCGGTCGACAAGGACAGCGCCATCGCCGGCATCAAGCTGTTCAGCGGCCAGACCGAAGTGGCGGGCACAGTGACACAGGATCCCGACGATCCGCTCAAGTTCACGTTCGACCCGAACGACAGACTGCTGACGAAGGTGACGTACACCGTGCGGGTAGCGGACGTGCAAAACGAGGCACAGACGAACACGATGGGCACCGCATTCGGGTCGAGCTTCACGACCACGGGCTTCGCGGTGTTGAGCGCGAGCCCGGAAGACGGAGCGACGGACGTCCCGGTGACGCTGCCGGCGACCGGCATTTCGATCATCTTCAATTCCGCGATCGACGTGTCCACCGCGTACGACGCCGCATCGATGATCTCGTCGACGGTCATCGTGACACGCGACACGAATGTGACGGTCGGCTCGTGGGTGCAGGCAATCGACCCGCGGACGCTGCTCGTGCGGCCTGCGGCCTACCTGCGCGGCGAAGTCACGTACACCGTCACCGTGAAGAGCGGAGACACAGGCCTGAAGAGCGCCAGCGGTGACACGTTGGCGGCCGACGCAACCATCTCGTTCACCACCGCCACGCGGCCCGACCAGCAGCTTGGCGAAAGCGTGGCTCGCGTGACCAAGGCCAAGGCATACTCGGGCAGCGGGTTCATCGATATCGCGTGGACCAACCCGTTCGGCGACTGGCCCGGCCTGCTGATCGCCGCCAGCGGCGACGTCTTCCCATCCTTGTTCATCGGCTCCGACAGCAACGGCGAGCCGGCCATTCAGGTGAAGAACGGCAGTGTGGTCTACCAAGGCGATATGACGAAGACGTCTTACCGAATCACGGCGCAAAGCGGCGGGCCGTTGCGGGTCAACATCTGGGTCGTCAACGGCCTGGACTATTCGCGGGCGGTCTCGCTGGAAAGCCGCCCGGTCAGCGGCGCCCGCGGCATGCCCGGTAAAACCGATGAACCGGCCGACAACAACAACAATAACCAGCAGGGCCTGGCCGCTGTGCCGAGGTCCGCACTGAATCCGTTCGCGCCGCAGGGCGATGATCCCGGGACAGGCGGAACCGATAGCGGCACGACTGATCCAGGCGAAGACGAGCCGGACACCGTCGTGACGCAGCCCGAGCAGCCGTCGGCCGAGCCGGTGTCGCTGGCCGACCCCGTGATCGGCAACGTGCGCGGCCCCATGCGGGCACGGGCAGCGTCCGGCGACGGATTCATCGACATCAACTGGACCATCCCGGCGGACGTCGAAGGCATCGTGGTGGCAATGGGCAGCGGCGAGTTTCCCTCGTTGAAGGTCGCCCGCGACGCCGATGGCAATGAGTCCTTCAGGGTGGTCGGTGGATCGAAAATCTACGAGGGCGCCGACAGCCGAAAGCTGCGCGTGCCCACCCCCAACGGTGGCATTCGCCAGTTCACCCTGTGGACCTTCTCCGGCGGAAAGGTCTCGCGGCCGATCTCCCTGGAGTCGAGAGCCACCAGTGGTGCGAGGGGGATGTAGAAGAGATGAAGAGATGATGGGATGATGGGATGATGGGTAGGTGTGATGTGAAGGGCGGAGGCGTTTGGAGATGAGGTCGGTGATTGGGGCCCAAAGCCCATAGCCCAAAGCCCAAAGCTCATAGCCCAAAGCCCAAGGCCATCAGGAACCAATTATGCTGGGCACAGTACTAACTGGCATTGACATCGGCAGCGATTCGATCAAGTTCGTCCAGGCCCGGAAGGGCAAGGGCGGCAAGCTGCACCTTGTCAACGCCGGGATCGCATCGATCAGCGAGACGGCAGCCATGCCGGACGGCGACGCCCGCGACGAGAGCATCGCGGCGGTGCTCCGCGGGCTGCTGGCCGATCGCCGTGCGAAAGTGCGCAAGGCGCACACCTGCGTGTCGGGCAAGAAGGTAATCACCCGCTACACGCACACGCCGCCGATGCCCCCGTGGCGCCTCGAGAAGGTCATGGCCTTCGAAATGCAGAACGAGGCCCCCGGCGGCACCGAAGACGTGGCCTCCGACTACAAACTGCTCGACCTGCCCAACAAGGGCAACGAGTTCACCGTGCTGGTGGGCATGTCGAAGGAAGACGCGATCCAGAGCCAGAACAATATTTTCAGATCGGTGGGCATCGGCGTGGAAGACATCACGCTGGGCTGCCTGCCGACGTTCAACGCGTTCTTGCACTCGAAGAAGGCCGAGCTGGAATCGATGAACGGCCCGTGCGCGGTGGTGAACATCGGCTCGGAGAAGATGGAGCTGGTGATCCTGTTCGGATCGAAGCTGTATTTCGCGCGCACGCTCACCCCCGGGGGCGCGTCGTTCACGGATGCGATCCGGCAGGAGCTGCGGATACCGTTCGCCAACGCGGAGAACATCAAGCGGCAGCGCGGGCGGCTCGCGGGAGCCGGCAGGCACGGCGAATCCGCACCGGCCGAATCAGCCGGCGCCCGAGGCGAAGTGCCGGTGATCCCGGTTCTGCCGGAAGGCGCCAGCCCGGACGACGAAGACACCGCGTACGGTTCGGCGGACGACGAGAAGATGATCGCACAGATAGCAGCCGACGGTCAGGCGGTGCCGGCGGCAGGTGCGGCGGAAAACCCGATCACCCGCGTGCTGGATGGTGCCGCGCACGGCCTGGTCAACGCCATCCAGTCGTGCCTGCGCTACGCCAAGGCCCAGACGAAGCTGCAGAACCTGAACGTGAGCCGCATCTACATCACGGGCGGAGGCGCGGTGCTTCCCGGCCTCGCCGAGCGAATCCAGGAACGCGTGGGGATCGAGACGCATCAGTTCGATCCGCTGGAGAACGTGGACTACTCGAGCCTCGATCCCGCCGGCCGCGACATGCTGGAAGCCAACCGGCTCGCCTTCACCACCGCGTTCGGGCTGGTGGAAAGCGCCTTCATCAACGATGCCATCGACATGAGCCTGCTGCCGAAATCGCTGAAGCAGCGCCGGACGTTCATGAAGACGGACATCTACGGCTACGCGGCGGCCGGGATGTTTGCTATCACGGTGGCGGGGATGATCTTCAACTCGCACCGCGCCACCGGCAAGCTGCGGGCATTCACGCAGCAGCAGGCGGCAAAGATCACCCAGGCCCAGAACGGTGAGAAGGAACTCGAGAGCCTGAAGGTGGTGAACGTCGACCTCGCCGAGAAGGTGGGCAAGCTCAAGGAGCTTGTGGGCGAGAGCCGCATGCATCTGGCAGCTATCGCCGTACTGAAGAAGCTGATCCCCGACGAGATCGAGGTGCAGGTGCTGCAGAACTACATGGGAAGCTCGCCGCCCGCTCCCAGGCCCACGATCGGCACCAAGAACCGGTACGGCAAGGCGCAGGAGCTGGTGAAACAGCCCAAGATCCTGTTCCTCTCAGGCAAGGTCGCCGAGAAGGTGAGCCCCGACAGGAGCCGCGAGATCGTGAGGGATCTCGTCGAGAGCGCCGTGACGGCCGACGACCCGTTCGGGAGGAAGGTCTTCAAATCCGCCAAGGTGGTCCGCCACATGGCGGAGAACAAGCGGATTTTCGAGATCCAATTCGAGCTGAACGAGGACAGCGATAATGAGACTGCTGGAAGACAATAAGAAGCTGTGGTATGGCGTGGCGGCGGCGGTGGTGATGCTGCTGCTGCTGTGGCCGTCGTTCGGCCGCGGGCGGCCGGGGGTCGTGTCGTTCCTCAAGTCCGACTACAACGCGCTTCAGCAGTCTGAGAAGCAGAATGCCGATCAGATCGCGAGGCAGTACAACACCGCGAACCCGCGGCTGATCGGCGAGATCACGCGCGTTCGGGAGAGCAACGCCCAGCTCGGCAACCAGTTTAGCGAGCTCCGCAGCTACGTGCTGTTCATCCCGCCAATGCCGTTCAAGATCCCGTTCTGGGAGCATCAGCCGGGCCTGAAGTTTCTCGAGATCAGGACGCAAGCCCACTCGATGGAGCTGGTTCGCTATGCGCGGCTGCGCGACCAGGCTCACGCACAGGTGGAAGTGGCCGACCAGTTTTTCGGGCTGACCATGTACAGCGGCGGCGTGCCCCCGGAGAAGGAGAAGCTGCCCTTGCTGATGCGGCAGCTCGCCATGATCGACGACCTGGTACGCAAGGCCATCGACGGCGGCGTGCGGAAGATCGGCCGCGTGACGCCGCTGGCTCCTGTTGATCAAGGCCCTCTCAACAAGACGCCGTTCCTGAAGCTGTACCCGATCCGGCTGGAGGTGACCGGGCCGTCCGAGTCGATCGTGGCGTTCGTGAACAGCCTGGACGGCTTCCACGGCAAGGTGCTGAGCGCGGCAACCAAGACCCGTGCGGAGGGCGACCAGGTGGTCGTCGATACCGAAGTGGAGATCAGCCTGGGCAAGAAGCACGGCCTGAGCGATGGAAACGAGATTTCGTTCACTATCTTCGACGACGTGCCCGACAAGGAAGACGGCCTGCGATACAAGGGCCGGGCGAGAGTGACCCAGGTGCTGGATGACAAGTGCAAGGCCATCGTCCCCGCCGAGGCGCTGCCGCCGGTCGAGGAGAAGGATCTTGAGAGCCGCAAGATCAAGGAAGGCGACTACGCGACCACGAATTTCTACACGCTGCTCGATCTGAGTATCGAGGCCACCCAGAACAAGGAAGGGACCGCGAATACGATCACGGCGACCGTGACGGCGGCCGGGGCCGGGCTGCTCGAAGACTCGCAGGGAGCGGTCGGGCCCGTGGCGTCGGTGCCGACGACGGGGAAAGGCCCGAGGCCCAACAAGATCCGGGCGAGAGGATTCTGATCTGAAAGGCGGTGCGGAAACCAGATGACGGAATTCCTGGAACGACTCAACAAGCCGAAAGCCGTATTTGTCCTGGCGCTGCTGATGATGGCGGGCGTGGGCTATGCGGTGATTCGCCACGAGCTGAAGGAGCAGAGGCTGCCCGGCCAGCCGACGATCAAGCGGGTCGAGCTGCAGGTGGCCGATCGCGACCTTTCATCGAAGATCACGCCGCAGCGGGTGAGCCGGTACTGGGGGTTCGGGCCGCGCAACTTCTTCCAGCCGCCGCGCCCAAACATCAAGGTCACCGGCTATTTCAGCGTTTCCGCCTCGGCGGAATCAAAGATCGACCTGGTGCGCGTGTCGGGCAATTACATGTGTGTGCCCGATGCACCCGTCGGGCAGATCGAAATCCAGTTCCCCGCCGCGTGGCTGTCGCACTTGACGGGCATGAGCGACAACGTGAAGAGCAAGATGCTCGGCGGCACGCGCCGCGAAATGCAGATCACGCTGAAGGAAGTGCAGAAGGGCGAATTCAGGATCAACCTGACCCTCACGATGCCACTGAAGGGACAGACGCAGATCGAGTTTCCCGAGATCATCTTCAAGGGCGCAGCCAGCGAGGCCGGGCAGATCACCCTGATGGGCACGCAGTCCTACGATCTGAAAGCAACGACCGTCGAGAAGCTGGATCCCACCGCGTCGCAGGGCGGTGCACAGGCTTACAGGTATACGTCGCATCCCTACAAGCTCGGGCTGGCACTTACGAAGAAGGCAGTGGTGGCAGCGCCACCGAAGCCCAAACCTCCCACGAATAGGCCCGGGCCGGACGATGGGAAGAAACCCGATGAAGCGAAGCATCCGAACGTGGACCAGCCGCCGCCCGAAGAGCCCGCATTCGAGGTGCCGTTCACCTTCAAGGGCATGGTGAAGATCGGCAAGCCCACCGCGCTGCTGGAAGGCAAGGAAGACAAGAAGCTGAAACGGTACACGGTGGGCGACACGGTCGACGGCCTCACGATCACCGCGATCTATGCCACGTCGGTTGTCGTGCGCGACGAGAAGGGCAATGAATACGAGCTGCAGGACGCCCTGCGGCAGAAGTACGATTATGAATGAGCGGCTTGTGCGGCTTATCATCCTGTGCGTGAGCCTGCTGGCGGGAGCGGGCGCCCGCGCGGAGGAGCTGGAGCTGATCAAGGACACGTCATCCGCCCCGACGGATGCACAGCGGGCCGGCGAATCCCGATCCCAGGCCGCGAAGGATGAAGCCGGGCAGGAGCCGCAAGCTGCCGACACTTCCGCGAAGGACCTGCAGGAACTACTGGATGAGCGCGAGCAGGCTCAGCCCGCCGGCGCCCGCAGGATCGCGTTCTCGTTCTCGAACATCTCCCTCGCGACGGCCGGCCGCGAGCTGTCGCAGCTCGCCGGCGTCGGCGTCTCCATCATCTCCGATCCGAAGTCGCCTCCCCCGCTTGCCGAGCGCCGCGTGTCCCTCACGATGGGGAACGTGGAGCTGACCGACGCGCTCGACTGGCTGATGCGCCAGGTGGACGGCGTGTACACCGCTGAGGGGAAATCCGTCTGCATTGCGTCCGCACCCGAGCAACTGGACATCGATCCGCTGGTGCGGCGGGTGTATCCGCTGCGAACGATGCGGCGATTCGACCGGCCCCGGAGCGGCGTTCCCGATCTCGTGAACGAGCAGATGAGCACCTTCCTGTGCGTGAAGACGTGCCTCGCCGAGCACTTGCGGGAGCGGCCCGAAGCAACGCTGGCGATCAGCCCCGACCGGATGGAGTTTGTGGCCGTGTGCACGGCAGCCGCTCACCGGCGGATCAGGGAGGTGCTGCGCGAATTCGCCCTGAACGACCGGCCGCCGCAGCCGCTGCCCGGCCCTGATGCCGCCGCGTCGAAGGCATTGCTCGATGCCCTGAACGCGAAGCTCGACCGAACCGTGCGGTGCGACTTCGACAACAGGCCCGTGACGAAGATCGTCGCCGAGCTCGGCATCCAGGCCGATGTGAACATCGGACTCGATCCGCGGGAGCTTCCCGAAGGCGAGGCCATGGCCATGACGCTGGATGCTGGAAAGGTGCCGCTGAAGCTTGCACTGGATGCGATCGTGAACCGGTGCGGGTTTGCCTCGTACTCGCTGGAGCGGGGCCGGGGCATCTGGCTGAACGGCAGACGCCACTACCGGTATTCGGGGCGGTCGCCGTGGGAAGGCTGGCTGATCCGATCGTACTTCGTGGGGCCGCTGGCGGGAAAGCTGAGCCCGCCGCGGCTAATGGCGTTTGTCCGCGAGAACGTCACCCCCGGCGAATGGAGCGGGCTGCTGCCCGCCATGGCATACGCACCGTCCGGCAGGCTGATCGTGTTTCACCGCCAGGATGCCCACCGGGAGTTGGAGGAATACCTGCACAGGCTCCAGAAGCAGGTGGGAAGCGGAGCACTGGATTCGCGGCGGCCGTAGCGGGTGGAAGAGGAAGACGGTCGGGCAACAGTGGCCCCCCGCAAGCTCGCCCGTCATACGTCCCACGCGCACTTCGCAGTCGGCCGCGCGAGTGCGTGCCCGCAGTCTGGTTCCCGCTCGCCTCGTTGTTCATCGTTCATCTTGATTTCCACCCACATATCGGCATAATGGGTACATACGAATTTCCGCAGGAGAAGAACCATCATACCGGAACGCCAACCATTGTACCTGGGCATAGACGTGGGCACGGGGGGCGTGCGGTGCGCCGTGTGCACGCCGGACGGCCGGTGCGTGGCGTCGGGTGCCGCCGGCTTGAAGGACGCGGAAGTGCCGAACCTCCCGCTCGGCCGGCACGAGCAGCAGCCGGACGCGTGGTGGCGGGCACTCAGCAACTGCCTGCGCTCGATGAAGGGGAAGGCCCCGTTCGGCGACATCGCGGCGCTCAGCGTCGATTCGACCTCGGGCACCGTGCTGTTTCTGGATGCGGCGAACAGGCCGCTGCGCCCGGCACTGATGTACAACGACTCCCGGGCGGTCGAGCAGGCCCGGCGCGTCAACGACGCGGCCGGCGAGTTCACCGACCGCCACGGCTACCGGTTCAACGCATCGTTCGCCCTCGCCAAGATCCTGTGGGTGAAGGAGCGGGAGCCGAACGTCTTCGCGAAGACCACCCGGATTTGCCATCCTGCCGACTACGTGGCCGGGCGCATCCGGGGCGATTACTCCGTTACCGATACGTCGAATGCATTGAAGACGGGCTGCGACCTGTTCGACGGTACGTGGCCGGAGTTCATCAGCGGCGGCCTGGGCATTCCCGTCGAGAAGCTGCCGCGGCTGGTTGCACCCGGCACGCCCACCGGCAACGTGTGCAGATCGGCTGCACGCGACCTCGCACTGAGCGAGAATACTATCGTGGTGGCGGGTTGCACCGACGGCACTGCCGGCTTCCTGGCGTCGGGAGCGGCTGGCGAAGGGCAGTGGGCGTCGGTATTGGGCACCACGCTCGTGCTGCGCGGGATCAGCAAATCGATCGTGAAGGACCCCGCGGGGCGGATCTATTGCCACCGTCATCCCGACGGCTGGTGGTTGCCCGGAGCGGCCTGCACCGTGGGGGGCGAATGCCTGATCGTGCATTTCCCCAGGCGCGACCTCACGCAACTCGACCGGCTCGCCGTCGAAAGCCCGCTCACCGATCTGATCTACTATCCGCTGGTGCGGCGCGGCGAGCGATTCCCGTTCGTAAACCCGAACGCCGAGGGATTCCTGAGCAGGAAGCCGGCCAACGAGGTCGAGCTGCACATGGCGTGCCTGGAGGGCGTGGCGTTCGTCGAGCGGTGGGCGATGGACGTATTTGCCGAGCTGGGCGCCGACGTGACGGGGCCGGTTCACGCCACCGGCGGCGGTGCGAAGAGCGGGCTGTGGCTGTCGATCCGGGCATCGGTGCTGGGCCGCGAGATGCAGGTGCCCGAGCATTCCGGCTGCGAGATCGGAGCGGTGACGCTGGCGGCCGCACCCGATTGCGGAAGTGTTTCCGAAGCCTGCCGCCGCGTCGTGCGCATCAGGCACTCGATCGGGCCGGACGCCGCACTCCGAAAGCATTACGACCACAAATACGCGGAGTTCCGCCGGCTGTGCACGGAGCGGGGATACGTGTGAAGGAGCTGCCCGGTTGGCCAGTTCGCCAGTTGTTCAGTTGATCAGTTGTCCAGTTGCTGGTCATGAACCGTGTCAACTGGTGAATTGATTGGCTGGCCAACAGGCTACCTGAGCAACTGAGCAACCGGTTAACTGACTAAGAAACTATCTCAAGACATCCAACAGGATCATGTAGGGGCACACGGCGTGTGCCCCCGGGGCGGACGCCGTCCGCCCCTACTGGCGGACCAATGTCGATCTTCAAATCCTGCGATATCCGTGGCGTCTACGGAGACGACCTGACCGAGGAGACGATGGCGGGCATCGGCCGGGGGATGGCGAGCATCCTGCGGCGGCGGCTGGAACGGCCGCGGGTGGTCGTCGCGGGCGACATTCGCCGGAGCACCGCCGGCCTGAAGTCCGCCCTCATCGATGGACTGCTGCAATCCGGTGCGCACGTCATCGACGCCGGCACCGTCCCCACGCCGGTCCTCTATTTTGCATTCAAGCACGTCCCAAGCGACGCCTGTGCAATGGTGACGGCATCGCACAATCCGCCGAAGTTCAATGGCCTGAAGCTGTGTTTCTCGCACATGCCAGTGAGCGAGGACGAGATCGCGGAACTGGAGCGGGTCGTGCGCGCCGGCGATTTCGCCGCCAGTGCGGGCGACATCGCCGCCGGTGCCGCTGATGTCGGCCGTAGGGGCGAACCTTGTGTTCGCCCTCTTCTCGAGCGGCGCAACGTCGTGGCGGACTACGAGCGCTGGTTGCAGGCGGAATTCGGGCGGCTCGCCCCGGTGAAGATGGCCGCCGACGCCGGCGGCGGAAGCTGGAGCGAGATCGCTCCGCGGGCACTGCGAGCGGCGGGATTCAGCGTGGTGCCGGTGTTCTGCCGGTTCGACCCCGATCTTGCGGTACGCGATCCGAATCCCCTGCCGACAAACATCGGCGAGCTGTGCCGGGTCGTTCGCGAGAACGCGTGCACCTACGGTGCCGCCTTCGACGGCGACGGCGACCGCGTGGTCTTCGTCGACGAGCTCGGACGGCCCGTGCCCAGCGACGTGGCCGGCGCGGTCTTCTCGCGGTGGCTGCTGAAATCCAATCCCGGAGCACGCGTCGTTTACGAGGTGAACTGCTCGCAGGCATTGGCGGATGCGATCGCAGCGGCGGGCGGGCAGCCGCTGATGGAGCGTGCGGGCCACGCCTTCATGAAGCGGCGGATGATCGACGAGCAGGCGCTGTTCGGCGTCGAGATCAGCGGGCATTTCTTCTATCGCGAGCTGCACGGGGGCGACGATGGCCTGTATTCCGCCTTGATGATGGGCAAGCTGCTCGGCGAGGCCGGCCAGCCGCTGTCGGCGCTGGTGGACGCGGTGCCGCGTTATTATTCCACACCGGTGGTCCGGCTGCCGCGGGCGAACGCCGATGCCCGGCGGATCGTCGACGCGATCAGCGCGAACGCCGAGGCCGCCGCCAACGGCAGCGTGAGCCGGCTCGACGGCATTCGCGTGCAGTACGCCCACGGCTGGGCGCTCGCTCGTGTGTCCGTCACCGAACCCGTCCTGAGCCTGCGGTTCGAGGCACAGACCAGGGAATTCCTGCCGGAAATCATCGACCGGTTCCTCGGATTCGATCCGGGTCTGCGGAATGAAGTCAACCAGCACCTGAAATTGTGATCGCGACAAGCCGCGCGATGTCTTCGTGCGATCGCACGCATCCACCGCAAATTATCTCAGCATCGAAAGGATCAACCATGGACGAGCCGAATTCACCCCACCGGCGGATGCAGCCGCTGCCGGTGGCGAGCGTGCGGATCGACGATGCGTTCTGGTCGCCCCGGATCAGGACGAACCGCGCGGTCTCGATTCCGCACAACCTGCACGAAATCCGGCGGACGGGCCGGCTGGCCAACTTCCTCAAGGCGGCCGGGAAGATGCCCGGCGAGTTCGAGGGGATTTTCTTCAACGATTCGGACGTCTACAAGTGGGTGGAGGCCGCGGCGTTCTCGCTCGCCACGAATCCCGATCCGAAGCTGGAGGCGGACCTCGATGAGGTGATCGCCGCGATTGCCGCCGCCCAGCAGCCCGACGGCTACCTGAACACGTATTACACGCTGTGCGAGCCTGGCAATCGCTGGACAAACCTCCGCCACCGGCACGAGCTGTATTGCGCCGGGCACCTGATCGAGGCCGGCGTTGCCCACCATCAGGCGACGGGAAAACGCACGCTGCTGGACGTGGCGATCCGGCTTGCCGACTGCATCGACGGCGTATTCGGCCCGCCGGAGCAGGGCAAGCGCCGAGGCTGCCCCGGTCACGAGGAAATCGAGCTGGCGCTCGTCAAGCTGTTCCGCGCCACCGGCAAGCGGCGATACCTGCAGCTTGCGCAGTTCTTCATCGACGTCCGCGGCACCGAGCCGAACGTCTTCACCGCGGAGCTCACCGATCCCAACGAGAAGTTCGACCCGAGCGTCTACCAGGCGCACAAGCCGGTGCGCGAGCAGACCGAGGTGGTCGGGCACGCTGTGCGGGCGATGTACCTGTACAGCGCGATGGCCGACCTGTTCGCCGAGACAGGCGACCGTTCGCTGCTGGACGCGCTCGAGCGGCTGTGGGTGAACCTGGTCTCGCGGCGAATGTACATCACCGGCGGGATCGGCTCGACCGCCCGCCACGAAGGATTCACCAGCGATTACGACCTGCCCAACGAGTCGGCCTACGCGGAGACGTGCGCGTCGATCGGCAGCGTGCTGTGGAATCACCGGATGCTGCACGTCGCGGGCGAGGCGAGGTTTGCCGACGTGATGGAGTTGGCCCTGTACAACGGCGTGCTGGCGGGCGCCGGGCTGGACGGGGCGACATATTTCTACGTGAATCCGCTGCGGAGCCGGGGCGGGATCGCCCGCGTGCCGTGGTTCGGCTGCGCGTGCTGCCCGCCAAACGTTGCCCGGCTGCTGGCGTCGCTGGGAGGCTACATCTATTCGCAGTCGGACGACGCCCTGTGGGTCCACCTGTTCATCGGCAGCACGGCGAAGGCCACGGTCGGCGGGCAGGACGTGACGATCACGCAGGAGACGCGGTACCCGTGGAGCGGCGGCGTGCGGCTCACCATCGATGCCGCGGCTCCGGTGCGGTTCGGCCTGAACGTCAGGATTCCCGGATGGTGCGGCAAGGCCGCGATCGCGCTGAACGGTGCGAACGTGAGGATCTACCGCGAGAACGGCTACGCGTGCATCCGCCGCACATGGGCGGCAGGCGATACCGTGGACGTCTCGCTGCAGATGGACGCACGGCTGATGGAGGCGAACCCGCACGTGGAGGCCGACTTCGGCAAGGCCGCCATCATGCGCGGGCCGCTGGTCTATTGCCTCGAGGAAGCCGACAACGGCCGCGATCTGTTCGCGATCACGCTGCCGAAACGGGCGGAGCTGTCGACGGAATTCCGCGAAGACCTCCTCGGCGGCGTGGCGGTGGTGACGGCGCCGGCAGTGGCGGCGGATGAGGCGGGATGGGCCGACACGCTGTATCGCAGCCGGCGGAAGCCGAGCGAAACGCCCCGGACGATTACGGCGATCCCGTACTGCTGCTGGGCCAATCGCGGCGTCGGCGAGATGATCGTGTGGATGAATGCGCGATAGCGGGGACAGAGCGGAGGGGGTCAGGAACTGCGTGCGTCGGTGACGCACGCGGGGCGGGCAACAGTGGCCCGCCCCTACAACAGTCGGCAATTCATGTAGCGGAAGCGCCTACACGATCATTCCGCGTAAAGACTCAATGACGGAATCTTCGTAGGGGCGGGCCACTGTTGCCCGCCCTTTTTCGGCACGCCAAAAAACCTAAACACATGCGGAGCGGGCGGCTTCGATGAACTGCAGGATCAGGGCGGCGTCTTTGACGCCGGGGGCGGATTCCACGCCGCTGGCGACGTCGACGCCGTCGGGATTCGCCTGGCGGATGGCTTCGCGGACGTTTCCGGGGTTCAGGCCGCCCGCCAGGATGATACGACCGTAGCGTTTTGCCTTCGCCGCCAGCCGCCAATCGAACGACTTGCCGGTGCCGCCGTGCATTCCTTTCACGGCCGTGTCGAGCAGGATGAAGTCCGCCGCGATGCCTTCCAGCCGTTTCAGGTCATCTTCCTTCGACACGCCAACGGCCCTGATGATCTTCAGCGGGGCAAGCTCGGGCAGGCGGTCGGCAGGGAAATCGCCGTGGAGCTGGACTGCGTCCAGCCCGCAGACAGCGGCGGTTTCGCGGATCCGCTCGGGCGTTTCGTTCACGAACAGGCCAACCTTCATGACCCCAGGCGGCAGCGCGGCGCAGATGCGTGCGGCCGTGGGCACGTCCACGCATCGCGGGCTCGGCGGGTAGAAGTTCACCCCGATCATGTCCGCGCCGGCGTCGGCCGCGGCGACCGCTGTGGCGATATCTCTGAATCCGCAAATCTTGATGAGCATGCTATTCATGTGGCAGGGCGGGCGATTCCCGGCGACCGCTTCGGTCGCAGGAAGACATCGCTCAGCCCGCCCCTTGTATAATAGCTCCTCAGTGTGGCGACCGCCCGCGACCAGCGCAAGCATCACGAATCGGCTGTGGCTGGACGTGCTGGTCGCAGCTTGCCCCGCTCAACGGCCACGCCGGCCAACGCGGGGATCGCCCGCTCTCCCACCGGCTGCCGCAGGAGGCGGGCATCCG
>DATKYA010000496.1:0-4633 GCA_035528775.1 Planctomycetota bacterium
CAGGCCGTAGTAGATTCCGGCTTCCGGATCGTCCGGCGGCTGCTCGAAGATGATCTGGATGTTGGCGGTACCAGTGACCGATGCGTTGGCGGTGCGTGCGAGCTGCAGCCCGCACGACTTGCCCTGCACGCGCACGCTCACGACGGCGTTGTCCTTCATGGTCAGCGCGGTGTTGACGATGAAACTTGCCCCGGGCAGATCGAGCAGGCCGCGCGACGTCGTGCCCGAGTTGTCGCCTATTTCCAGCGTGTTGGTGGTGCCGACGCCGCCGATGGGAAAGAGCACGGTGCCGTCAACCCTCGCCACAGTGTTGTCCTTGCCCACGCCGATCTTCACGGACTGGGCATCCAGCAGTGCGCTGTCCATCTGGCTCAGGTCGAGCAGGCCGGTGACCATGCTGTTGTAGGCGCCGGTACGGCTGCCCACCTGGCAATCGGTAACGTAGGCCTCGAAAGCTCCGCCGGACGAGGCCGCGAGCTTTCCTTCGCCGGTCGACCAGCTCGTCACGCCGACCATCAGCTTGCCGCGCGTGATCGTGCCGCCCACGTTGGTGCCGACCCTGACGTTCACGTCCGCCGGCAGTGTGTAGCCGGTGTCGGGATTGCCGAAGAAGCCCTTGAAATTGGTGTTGCCGTAGCCAACGTAGAAATTGCCCTTCACCTCCACGTCGGTCAGGCCGCAGGCGTCATCGACGAGCACCCAGCAATCGGCGCTGGTGTTGCTGACGCCGATCTGGATGTTGTTGGCCTTGATCACGCCGCCAACGATGGGGCAGCCGCGGAGGTCGAGCTTGCCGCCCGGGCCGTTCTGGCCGTTGCCCAGAATCAGGTCGCTGAGGTACATCTCGATGTTGGTATCGGGGCCCATGATCATGTTGCCGAGCTGCTTCTGGCACCAGCCCTTTCCGATGTGCAGGGCGCGGGCGGTCGTGGGCGTGCCGACCTGGAGTGTGCCGTTCATGAACACCACCTTCACGTCGCCGATCGCCTGCGACGGATTCCAGCCGCCGGGCAGTTCCCAGTAGTTGACGCGAAGGTCGCCGTTCACGATCAGCCGCTTGGCCGACAGGTCGAACGTGTGCTGGATGTTCGGCGACGGTCCGAACTCCCGGTTGCGCATGTCAAGCATCCCGATCGTCCAGTCGTCGGTCTCGGGATTCACGATGGTGGTGATGCTGTCGTCGGTCGCTTCACCGAGCGGGTAGAAGGTGACCGACGCCGTGGTGGGGTTGGCGGGGGCGAGGGTGCCGAGCCAGTTGGCTCCGCGCGTCCAGTTCAGCGGTTCGGCGCCGCCCTTCCAGATGACGGCGGCGGTTGTCGTGCCCGCCGCGTCCGTCGTGGCGGCAGCGGCCTGGCTCACGCCGTTGGCGTGGATCACCAGGTCGTAGGCCGCATTGTCCAGCGGCAGGTTCGTTATCGTGATGTCGTGAAACGAGCCGTAGCTGAGCTCGGACGTCCCGCTCGCCAGCTCGCCCTGCAGGCCATAGGTCATCCAGCCCACGCAGTCCGCGTCGGTCGACCACGTGACGTTGATCGAGTACGGCCCGGCGGCTTCAGCAAAGGCGTCGGAGATGGCGGTGGGGGAGCTGGCCGAGTAGCCGATGGTCCGGGCGGCGCGCATCACCTGCGTGTCGCTCACCTTGATCCAGCCGTAGACAGTCGCCAGGCCTTCGCCCGAGAGGTCGAACGTAGTCGGCGGCGTTTCCAGCCACGTCTCGGGAGTCGTATCGGTATCCGTCACCTGGTAGCCCAGCGGCGTGCCGTCCGCCGCAGCGAGGTCGACGGCCACGGTGGCTTCATCGGTCCATACGCTGCTGCCCGACGTGCGATCGACCACGTTGAACGTCCCGATGTGCGTGGGCACGGGATCGAAGGTGATGGCGGAGGCGGTGACGTTGGACGTGAGCGCCTCCAGGCTGATGCTCACCCAGTCGCTCGTTGCGCCCGAGACCTTGGTGAAGAACCACTTGCCGTTGTTGTAGCTGCCGGTCTGCACCACCCACGGCGGGTCGATTGCCTGCGTCACGTCGCATACGCCTATTGTGGAGGTGCGGCCGGCGTTGTTCCAGTCCAACATGTACACGCCGAGCATGAATGTGGCATCGGCCTTGAGCTTGAACTGGATTTGCCCGGTGGTAGCAAAGTACCATGCCGATGCGGCTCGGACGGTCTCGTCGGCCTTCTCGACCGCTCGAACGTCCGTCGTCCCAGCGGCTGCCCTCACCCAGCTTGTCCGGTTCCAGCCCACGCCGCTCGGCTGCGGTGCACCTGCGGCCGATATGGCGCCTTGGATATAGCTGGGGACAAGTTCCTGAGTCTCCAGGGTGTCCCAGTACAACAGGTGGTAGCCCTGCGAGCCTACCACGCCCACCCAGTCGCCCTGGATGGCGGCGCCCAGCACTTCCTCGTCGGTGCCGAGGTACTCGGTTGTTACCGCTCCCCAGGCCAGGGAGCTCGCGCACAATAGCAGTGCCAGCACAAACCACTTTCGCATGCTCAGTCCCTTTCATATTCGGGGGCGCCCAATGAAAGTGCGGTTGCGATCACCATGCCGCAGCCGGCCCCGGGCGTCGTCGGGGCGCGGCTTATCCGCCAAAGTGTGATGAAATCCCGCTGTCTAGTGCGGGTGCAGCAGTTGCAGCGAGCCGAAGATGGAACCCAAGAGGCCTGCCGTGCCAAGGAACGGCAGGCGCGCACCACAATCCGAAGGCCGGCCGTCCTGTCCGACAGGCCGTGCCCGAAACTGTTCGCCTGAAGAATTATACATGAAGAAACGGGGTTTGTCAAGTTTTGGCTTGGATTTTTACCTTTTGCCTTTTACCTTTTGCCTTTTACCTTTTACCCTCGCCTCGTTTCCTACCTTGCCGTTGAATTGTGGAACTGCAGCGAGCGAATTTTCACGGGGCCGTCGGACTCGATGATCTCCAGCCGCACGCGCAGCACCTTGATCGGCGGGATGGGGCAGATCACCTTGTGGCCGATGCTGTAGCCTTCAAACAGCGTGATCTGCTCGAGGCCGTAGGGGGCGGGCGTGGCCTTGATTGCGAAGCGGCGGCAGTGCTCGCCCGCCGCGAGGTCTTCCTGGATGACCACGTGATCGATCAGCATCGGGGTTTCCGACTTGTACTCGATGTAGCTGTCGGTCATGACGTTTTCGAGGGACGCGATTGGCCGGGCGAATCGGCGGCGGATTTCCGCGCCGAACTCGAGCAGCCGCGCAGCTTCCTTGTCGGGCAGCAGCCCGCGGCGGTCCGGTCCGATGTTCAGCAGCAAGTTGCAACCGCGGCCGGCGGAATAGCAGTACATCCCCATCAGCTCGTCCAGCGTCTTGATCGACTGTTCGTTCGTGTCGCTGTAGAACCAGTTGCTCGTCATCATGCAATCGCATTCTGCGGGTAGCCAGCGGGGGTGGTCCTTGTCGATCGGGGTGATCGTCGGAGTGTTCCAGGGCGGGGCCTCGACGGTATTCCAGCACGCGACGGGCGCGATTCCGGCCTCGTTGCCTACCCAGCGGTAGTCGGGGTCGCCCATGTTGAAGATCATGATGTTGGGTTGCAGCTTGCGGACTTCGGGGATGATGCGCTGCCAGTCGTAGGGGTGGTTTTCGGAGCCGCAGCCGTCGAACCACAGCACGCCGATCTCGCCGTAGCTGCCGAGCAGCTCGTTAAGCTGCTGGAGGAGGAAATTGTCGTATTCCTTCGGGTTCTTGTAGATCGGCGAGGTCCAGTCGGCCGGCGAGTAGTAGAGGCCGGCCTTCACGCCGTGGCGGTGGCAGGCGTCGGTGAAGTCCTTCACCACGTCGCCCTTGCCGTTCTTCCACGGCGTGGCGGTCACCGAGAAGCTGCTCACGCGAGTGGGCCAGTTGGCGAAGCCGTCGTGGTGCTTGGCGGTGAGCACGATGTAGTTGACGCCGGCCTTCTTGGCGGTTTCCACCCACTGGTTGCAGTCGAGCTGTGCGGGGTTGAACTTCTCCGGCTGCAGTTTCTTGCCGTCCCAGTCGCGATGGCCCTCGTGGAACGTACGGATGCCGAAATGGAGGAAGAGTCCCAGTTCCCAGTCCTGGAAATCAAGCTGCTTGCGTGCGGGGATTGCGGTTTTCATTGTTTGAACTCCCGTTTTATCTGCGTAATCTGCGTAATCTGCGGATCAATTCCTTATCTGCCTTGCGGGAAAATCGTCACCCTCAGCTTCGTGCACCCGTACGGCACCAGCGTGGCGGTCTCGATCTTGTCTGCCAACCGCTGGCGGAGCGTGGCGGGGTCGGGTAGTTGCGGGGTGAGCCAGAAGTCGCCTTTCTTCTCGACCATCTCGAAGCCGGTGAACGTGGCGTTGGGGTACATGCCCATAACGGATTTCCGCCGCTCGATCTTCCAGCCGCGGACGCGCCGGGCCGGCACCTTCAGCTCGACCGGTGCCGTGTGGATGCTCCACGGGTCGTTCGTATACGGCCGGTGAACCACCTGCACCGCCTTCGACAGGTTCTTCCCGTCCACGCACAGGGCATAGTTCCACGTGCTGGCGGGGAAGAGGTTCCACGCGGGGAAGTCCTTCGTGGCGGGCTTGGGCGGATCGGTGTCGATCTGCCAGTCTTCCTCGATCTTCAGCGAATAGACGAGCGGGCCGCGCTCGATGGC
>DATKYA010000497.1:0-13299 GCA_035528775.1 Planctomycetota bacterium
GTGCCGCTGGCACAATCGGCCGGGGTGGCGGTGGTGTACCTGGGCGTGGGGAATCCCGAGGCGCTCGGGATTGCGAAAACCCCCTCCGATCCCCTGCCGAACACCACCGGGATACGCACCGGCTACGCCGACCGCCTCCCCAAGCGGATGCAACTGGCAACGTACTTCTTTCCCGACGTGCGCGTGGTCACGGTGCTGTATGATCCACAGACCCCGGCGAGCGTGAAGGGGATGAAGCTGTGCGAGGAGACGGGGCCGAAACTGGGGCTGATCGTCCAATCGATCGCCCTCACCAGCGACGCCGACGTGCGGTACTTCGCGGAAACGATGGCCCCTGGAAAATACCAGTTGCTGCTGTACACGCCCGCGCCTCTGCTGATAAGGCACCACCGGGACATCATTGCGCCGGCCGCCATCCGGGCGTGCGTGCCGATCTTCGGCCGCAACACGCAGGCGTGCTTGGCCGGGGCGGTCATATCATTCGGCCCTACCGACTACGGATTCGGCATCCAAGGGACGCATTTCGTGCATCGGATACTCCTGGGCACTGCCCCCGAGACGATGCCGATCGAGCTGCCGGAAGGCTCCCAGTTGGAGTTGTGCCTCAACATGAAAGTGGCGCAGAAGATCGGGGTGGTTTTCCCGCCGCGGATGTTCGAATTGGCCGACCTGATCGTACGATGAGGGTGAACGGGATGAATGCCGCCAGGCCGAAATGGCATCAACGGGTGAGAATGCGGCTGACGATCGCGGTAATGGTGTCGATCATCGTGCCGATACTGCTGTTCTATGCCCTGACCACTACGGTTGCCACGCGAGCGCAGCTCCGCACGACCGGCAATGACCTCCGGAACGTGGCGGAGCAGGTGGATTTCATGCTAGACGACCTGCTGAAGAACATCTCGCTCGACCTGAGGCCGTCGATCTACGGTCCCGACCTGGCGAAGCTGCCGGAGAAGGAGCTGGAGATCTACCTGTCGCTGTTTCTCCATCGCCTGCCATACGTTGACGGCCTGTCGTTCGTGGACGTGAACGGCACGGAGCGCGCGCGGGCGTCGCTGACGCGGGTATACTTCCCGGGCCAGCTTCGCGACCTGAGCAATACGCCGGAGCAGCAGGCGATCCTGCGGGACACGATCTATTCCGGCCATCCGTTTGTCTCCGAGGGAGGGAAGCGCTTGATGAGCATTGCTGTGCCCAGCTACGATGGTAATGGGCAGCTCGAGGGAGGGGTACTTGCCGAGGTGTCGCTGCAGCGGGTTTTCCAGAAGCCCGAGGTGCTGCGAGGACCGCAACGGATCTTCTACATGGTCGATCAGCAGGGAGTAGCCATTGCCCATCCGACCTTCGGCCTGGTGCTGAAACAGGCCGACCTGACCCGGTACAAGGTAGTGTCGGCGGCTCTGAAGCTTCCGCCATCCGAGACGACAAAGATGATGCTCTATACGAACCCGGAGGGTGACCGGGTGTTCGGCTTGGGCAGGCACACCCGGCTGGGCTGGGCGATCATCGTCGAGGAGCCGGTGAGCGAGGCACTGGCCCAGGTCCGCGAGATCACCGGCATCTTCACGATCATATTCGCGTCGGCGGCACTGGTCGGGCTGGTGGCGTCGCTGTTGATCGGAAGCCGGGCCACGCGGGCGTTCCTGAGGATCCAGAACGCGGCCCGGGCGATCGGGGGGGGCGACTTCGCCCGCCGTGTGCCCCAGCAGAGCACCGGCGAGATCGGTGATCTCGAGCGCGACATCAACGCGATGGCCAGCAAGCTCGATGAGTATTACCACCACCTTGAATCCGACGTGGATATTTTGAACAGGCTGGTGGACGAGCGCACGAAGTCGCTGCGGAAGGCATACGACGAGCTCCAGGCCCGCGACGACGCCCTCCGCAACGCCCAGGCGGCCCTGGTGCAAACCGAAAAACTCGCCTCCCTCGGCCAGCTCGTGGCCGGCGTGGTACACGAGATCAACAATCCCCTGTCGTATGCCCTCAACAACGTCCAGGTGATCAAGCGGAATGCGGCACTGCTGACGGAGCTGTCGCAGCTCTATGCGGCAGCGGCAGCGGCGGCCAGCGAGCCGGAGCGAAACCGCTTCCAGGCCGAGGCGGCCGAACTCGCCCAACGCATCGATTCCGCCGAGACAGCGCAGGCGATCGGCAAATTGCTGGCCGGCACGTCGGACGGCTTGCAGCGTATCCGGAAAATCGTGCAGGACCTGCGTGATTTCTCCCGCGCCGGCGAGACGCAGATGGAGCCGACCGACCTCCGCCACCTCAGCCAGACCACGCTGAGCATCCTTTCCTACGAGGTGAAGAAGAAGCAGATCCAGGTCGTCGAGGACTACGGCGACCTGCCGGCCATCCCCGCCTCCCCGATCAAGATCAGCCAGGTGCTGGTGAATGTCATCATGAACGCCATCCAGGCGGTGCCCGAGCGGGGGCATATCTGGATTTCGACCACAGTCGAAAACGGCTGGGCGGCCATCCATATCCGCGACGACGGCCACGGCATTCCCCAGGAGATCGTGGGGAAGATCTTCGATCCGTTCTTCACCACGCGCCCGCGCGGCGAGGGCACCGGGCTGGGGCTAAGCGTGAGCTACGGCATCATCAAGGACCACGGCGGCACCATCGAGGTGCACAGCACGCCCGGCAAGGGCACCGAATTCATCGTCAGGCTCCCACTGAAACGGGAGGAAACGGCATGACTCGCACGAAGCGCCATTCACTGCTCGTCGTGGACGACGAACCCGGCGTGGTCGAATCCGTCTATGAGCTGTTCCGCATCGACTAGCGCGTCTGCAAGGCGACGTCGGCGCGCGAGGCCCTGGAGATCATGCAGCGGGAGGAAATCCACATGGTGATGACGGATCAGCGCATGCCCTTCATGACGGGCGTGGAGTTGCTCTCCACCATCAAGGGCAGCTATCCCGACGCCATCCGCCTGCTCTTCACCGGCTATGCCGATATCCACGCCGTGATCGACGCAATCAACCAGGGGAACGTCTTCAAGTACACTGTGAAGCCGGTGGCGAAGGAATTCGTGCACCTGCACGGCGGCACCATCAGGATCGAAAGCAGGAAAGATGAGCGAACGCGTGTAACGGTGGCTCTTCCGATCGACTGAGCAAAGACCCTTTCCATGCCGAAACGCAGCACAAAGCCCCAAACGAACCGAGCAGGCACGGGCCGGCAGCACGATGCCGCCGCCGTCACGGGCGAGTTTCCCGACTGGAACCCCCATCCGATAGCGCGCGTCTCGGCGGACGGCGTGGTCCTCTATGCCAACCAGGCCGCGAAGGAGGTGCTGGAAAGCTGCGGCTCCGGCCCGCTGAAACCCGCCCCCGCCGCCTGGAGCCAATGGGTTGCCGAGGCACTGCGCACCCGCACGCAGATGGATACGGAATTCCAGCATGACGACCGCACGCTGGCCTTGACCATCGTGCCCGTGGAAGGCTACGCCAACCTCTACGGCCGCGACATCACCGATCTGAAGAACACCCAGGCAGCGCTGCGGCAGAGCGAGGAGAAGTATCGCAACTTCTTCAACAACGCCCAGGTGGGCATGGTGCGGGTGCGCGTGAGCGACGGCAAGGTGCTCGACGCGAACGACAAGTTCGTGCAGATGCTCGGCTACGCCAGCCGCGAGCAGATGGCCGCCGAGTGCGTGCTCCAGAATCACTACGTGGACCCGCACGCACGGGAACAGATGCTGGACGAGATCCGACGAGCGGGCAAGGTGACAGGGTTCGAAGCGCAACTGATTCGCAAGGATGGCTCGAGATTCTGGGTGCGCTTCTCGGCATACCTGTATGCCGAGCCGGATTACATCGAAGGCGTGGCGATCGATATCACCGAGGAGCGCGAGGCGATCGAATCGCTGCGGGAGAGCGAAGAGCGCTTCCGCGAGCTGTTCGAGTACGCCCACGACCTCATCCTGACGATAGACAGCGCCACCCACCGCATCACGACCGTGAACAACGCCTCGCGCGACGTGCTTTCCTATGACCCGGACGACCTGGTGGGCAAACCGTTCACCATGTTCATCAATCCGGATTTCGTGGGGGCGGTGGAGGAGCACTTGGGCCAGGCGATCGAGGGCACGCCGACGACGGTGGAGGCGTGGTGCCGAAGGAAGGACGGCACGCCGGTGTTGATCGACTTCCGCATGCGAGGGATAGGGACGGTGGTGGGGCGCGCTCCGCAGGTGAGCGTGATCGCGTACGACGAGACCGAGAGGCGGCGCGAATCGGAAGCGGCCAAGCGGCTCAGCCTCGTGCTGCAGCAGCGCGTGCGCGAGGAAACCGCCAGCCTGGCCGAAGCCAACAATCGCCTGCGCCGGATCCAGGCTCAGCTCATCCAGTCGGAGAAACTCGCCGCACTCGGCCAACTGGCGGCGGGAGTGTCGCACGAGATCAATAATCCTCTCTCGTTCGTCTCAAACAACCTCGTGGTTCTCCGGCGCGACTTTCAGACGGTCCTCGAGGTTTACAGGACCTTCCGGCGCGCGATCGACGAGCGCGACCCGGCCCGGCGTATGGCATTGATCGCCGAAGCCGAAGCCCAGACCGAACAGGCGAACATCGACTACATCACCGCGAACCTCGACCGCATCTTCAACCGCACGATCGAGGGCACCGACCGCATCCGCAAGATCGTGCGCGACATGCTCGACTTCGCCCGCCTCGGGGAGGCCGAGTGGAAGGAAGCCGACATCAACCAGGCCATCGAGACCACGATCAGCATTCTGACGCACGACATCAAGAGCAGGAACGTGGAGCTGGTGCGCGACTTCCGGCCGCTGCCCAGCGTCTACTGCATGCCTGGCCGGCTCAACCATGTGTTCCTCAACATTCTCCTCAATGCGGTGCAGGCCGTGCCCGAAGGCGGCAAGATCATCGTGTCGACCTGGGCCTACCGCAGCGGCGTGAAGGTGGCGATCGCCGACAACGGCATGGGGATTCCGAAGGAGAACCTGGGCCGGATATTCGATCCGTTCTTCACCACCAAGCCGCGCGGCACCGGCCTGGGCCTGAGCATCAGCTACACCATCATTGCCGAGCACGGCGGGCAGATCGAGGTGGAGAGCGAGGTCGGGAGGGGAACGACGTTCACGATCACCGTGCCGTCGAGGAAGCCATCGGAGCGGAACGGGGCAGCAGATCGAACCGAGATGTGAGCGCGGGCCGGCGTCGCGAGTGCGAGGTCCCGGGAGCTCATTCCCGACGTGACGGCAGTGCTATGATGTGCTTTCCACTGGGTCGCGTTCGTCTTCGGAGTGCTTGTCGACCACGTGCCGCGGAATGCGGGCACTTCGCGTGCACCGTTCCAGCCAATCTCCATAGACTCGTTTTGCCCGTGCCACGGCCCGGCGGAATTCACTGCTTTCGAAACGGATCGTTTCCCTGAGTTTCATTCCCTGCACGCCCCGTTCTTTCTGGTACACAAAGCTGCGGATCGGCTGGCGACGGCCCTACGCGCTCACGCCGCCCCGCCGGCCAGCTTCGAAGACGGCATCTATAATGATGTTGGACACTGAAAGTATCGGAGAGGCGGGAGGAAGATTTCAGAGGAATGCGCAAGGGCCGGGAAATTCCGGTGCCGACCCCGGCACACTGAAGACACCGAACGCCCGCACTTTTTTGCATTTTGCCGCGATTTGTTCTATAATTGATCCCGCGTTGCAGGTATACTGCACGGATTGCCCGAAAGGAGCTTCGGATGGCGAAGAAAATGGTGCCGCCACGGGATACGCTCGAGCAGGCGATGGTGCTGGAAAAGCAGGGGAAGGACTACTTCGCCCAGGCATCGGGCCACGCCGACAACGAACTGGCGAAGCGGATGTTTCAGGCCGTTGCGGGGCGGCACGAGCGGCACGCCGACCGCATGGACCTTGTGACTCGTGCGCTGGACCGCCACGCCTCGCCGGAGATCGAGCCCGCCGCCGGCCGCCTGTTCTTTGAAGAGATCATGCGCCGGATCGAACAATCCACCGGCCCCACCGCCCGCACCATGGCGGAGTTGCGCGACGCTATCGTCTACGCCACCAAGCTCCGCGACGTCTACGCCCATCTCGCACAGACGACGACTCTCGACTGGGAAACCAGCCTTTACAGTGTGCTGCGTGACGAGGAGGAGGGCCTCAGGCTCACGCTCTCCGATACGTTGAACTACCTGCGGTCGAATTTCGATCTCTCGCAATTGCCCAAGGCGCAAACGTAGGCCGAAGGCGCGAACAGGAATTCGGAATTCCATAGCTCAGAGCTCGGAAGCCGGAAGCATGGGGGATGCCGCAAGCCGGCAAGGCGTTTCTGAATCCCGAGTTCCCCATTCCCCGCAGCCCGTTTGCCTGTAACCGGACCCTTCTCATCGGGTAGCACCAGATGGACGTTGAATCACCTCAGGAAATAGCGGACCTGCTGAAGGACCACGTGCTGCACCCGGCGGAGGCTGCGGACCTGCTGAAGGACGCGAGCGCCGAGCAGGTGGCCGAGGTCGTGAAGGTGCTCGACGAGCAGCAGACGGCCGACCTGGTGGAGCACCTGGACCTGGCGATCCAGCGCGACTTGGTGAACTACATCCCGCGCGGCCACATGGCGAAGGTGATCGAGCGGATGGCCCACGACGCCCGCGTGGACCTGGTGAAGGAACTGCCCGAGGAGGTGGCCGACAGCCTTCTGCCGCTGATCGCCCGGGCGGAGCGGATGGACATCGCCCGCCTGGCCTCCTACGAGGAGGGCACCGCCGGCTCGGTGATGACCACCGAGTACGCCGTCGTCAGCGTGGACGCCACCGTGGAGGCCGCCATCCGCGAGCTCCGCCGCCAGGCTCCCGGCGAGCAAACCGGCTCCGAAATCTACGTGATCGACGCCGACCGCAAACTCGTTGGCTCCGTGACGCTTCGCGACCTGCTGCTCACAAAACCGGAGCAGCAGATCAGGAACATCATGAAGACCGACATCGTGACGGTGAACGCGACGGACGACCAGGAGAAGCTGGGCGAGATCTTCTCGAAGTACGAGATCTCCACGGTGCCCGTGGTGGACGACGCGGGCCGCCTCGTTGGCCGCATCACCGCCGCCGACGTGATCGACGTGGTGGAGGAGGAAGCAGACGAAGACATCTACCGGTTGGGCGCCGCCGGCCAGCCGATCGACTACCTGCGTGCGAGCATCCTGAAGATCGCCCGCCAGCGGCTCACCTGGCTGCTGATCCTGGTGGGCACGGGGCTGATCACCAGCTCGCTGCTGCAGCATTACCAGGCAGAGCTGACGACGGCGATTGCGCTGGCGTTCTTCCTCCCGCTGCTGTCGGGCTCCGGCGGCAACGCGGGCAGCCAGACGACGGCCGTGGTGATCCGCGGCCTGTCGACCGGCGAAATCCAGCTTTCCGACGTGTGGCGCGTGGTGCTCAAGGAGCTGGCTGTGGGGCTGATGGTGGGGACGGTGCTGGGGGTATTCGCGGCGGCCCGGGCGCTGCTCGTGCCCGGCGGGTTCCAGAACCTCCGCCTCGGATTGACCGTTGGCCTCGCCATGACCGGCACCGTTACGCTCGCAAAGGCCCTGGGCGCCCTGCTGCCGATCTTCTTCCAGAAAATTCACCTCGATCCCGCCCTGATGTCCGCTCCCTTCATCAGCAGCATCGTCGACATTCTGACGATCATCACCTATTTCACGCTGGCGCGGCTGATCTACCTGCGGTGAGAAGGCGGTCAGTTGGCCAGTTGGCTAGTCGAGGCAAACCGGGCAACTGGCACACCGATGAACTGACCAACTGACCAACCGACCCAACTTCATTTCCTCACGCCCCTGAGCGTGGCGAGCAATTCCTGGGCCTGGGCCTTCTCGGGGAAGTCGAGGTTGGCGATGGAGTCGAGGATCTGGCAGGCCTGCTCGTTTTCGTTGAGCTCGGCGAGCACTTTGGCGTAGTGGTATTGGACGGAGCCGTTGTCTTTCATGCCGGCGGCGGCGATTCTCAGCTCATCCTTGGCCCTCTTGAAGTCCTTGCTGAGGTACAAGACCCAGCCGAGCGTATCGCCCACGGCGGGCATTTCAGGCACGAGCTCCCGTGCCTTCATGGCGTAGCCCAACGCCACCCGGAGGTTCGGATCCTTCTTGGTGGCGTAGTTCCACGCGGCATTGTTGTAGGCGAAGGCGGATTGGCGGTCGTTGGGGGCGAGCTTGATCACCTTTTCATAGCAGCCGAGAGCCTGATCGATGAGTCCCTGTCTTTCATAGGTTTCGCCGAGCAGGTTGATGACGCGCCTGTCGTCGGGGGCGATCTGGAGGGACTTCTGGCAGTACTTCTGTGCCTCGGGGAAGCGATCGAGGCGGTGGTAGAGCAGGGCGAGGGTGGCGGAGATCCAAGCCTCCTTGGGGAAATGCTCGACGGCCTGCTCGTAGGCGGCGATGGCATCGGTGAACTTGCCCAGGGCCTGGTAGATGTCGCCCAGGTAGGTTTGCACCTTGAAGTAGTCGGGCTGCTGCTTCGCGATGTCTTTGTAGAGTTCGGCGGCATCGTCGGCGTTGCCGGCGCCCAGGTAGCTGTCGGCGAGGGCGCTCATGAGGAAGATGTTGGTGCTCTTCGCGAGGTCGAGGGCCGCCTTGTAATGCTTGGGCACGAGGTCCACGTGGCGCGAGATGGAGTAGAAGATTGCCTGGTTGAGCTCGGAGGCCACTGCGGTCCTGTCTGTGGCGGCGAGGTTGCGGGCAAGCTGTTCATAGCCGGTGAGCCGCTCGGGATCCATCTTGGATGTCTTCCTGATGGCGGCGATGGCGTCTTCCACCTTGCCTGAATCGAGCAGCACGTTGGCGAGGGCGATCCTGACGATGTCGGATTGCTGCTTCGCTTCGTCGAGGAGCTCAACGGCCTTGTTTGCCGCTTTGATGGCGTCGTCGAGTTTCCTCTCCATCTGCCGCGAGATGGCGAGCCGGGCATAGTTGAGGGGATTGGGCTCCATATCCGGATTGCACAGCCGTTCGAGCAGCCGGGAGCTTTCGTCGAAACTCGATTGGCGGAAGGAGATGGGGACGAGGGCGTTGATCGGTTCGGAGCGGTCTTCCTTGAGCTTGCGGGCTTCATCATAGGCCTGTTTTGCGAGGGTGGGTTGCTGCTGGTTGGCCTGGTAGTAGATCCGGCCGAGGAGCATCTGTGCCTGGTAGGCCTGGTCCCTGTTGCCCCCGGTAGCCATCGTGCGGAGGTTGGCCACGAGTGTACCGAGTTGGCGGGAGCGTTCGGTTTCATCCTTCTGGTTGAGCGCCGCATAGAAGTCGACCTGGTATTTCAGGAGCTTGGCCGTGGGATCATCGCCGGAGATGTCGATCTCCGCCAGGAGCTCCTGGGCCTCTTTGAGCTTGTTCGCGTTCGTGTAGATGTCGATAAGGCTCATGGTGATGGCAGGCGACTTGGGTATTCTGGCGAGGCCTTGCTTGAGGATGTAGATCGCCCGGGAGACGTTGCGTGCGTCCCCGCGGAAGATATCGGCGAGATCGACGTAGAGGGATGAGTTGAGGTCGTTGATCTGGATGGCTTTCTCCAGGACGGCCACCGCCTGGTCGACGTCGCTGGGGGTGTTGTCCCTGGCCGGCCTGTTGCGCTTGACAAGGGCCTTGGCCTTGAGGCTGTAGAAGCTGGTATCGTTGTGGTCAGCCGCCAGGGCATCGTCGCAGACGCGGATGGCATCGTCGTATCTGCGATCCTCGATGTTGCTGTAAGCCTTTGCTCGCAGACCCAGGGTGCTTTTGGGGTCGCGCTTGAGGATTTCGTTGACGTCCTTCTCGAACTCGCTCTTGTCGTTGTTCCGGTGGTGGATCTCCATCTTCATGGCGTAGGCCGTGTCGTTCTCGGGGTCAATCGCCAGCACTTCGTTCATGAGCTTGAGGGCGTCGCCGTAGCGCTCGTTCTGCACCTTGAGTTGTGCCAGAAGGAAGCGGGCCTCCACTTCCTTGTCGTCCCGCTCCGCCGCTTTCTCAAAGTTGGCGATGGCGTCGTCGATCTTGCCGCTTTGCTGGGCGAGCATCCCGAGGTAGATGTAGGGAATGGCATACTGCGGATCGAGCTTGATCATTTCATTAGCCATCTCGCCGAACTTCTCGAGCTGTCCGAGGCGGACGTGTGCGAGGCCGAGGTTGGACAGGAGCAGCAGGCTGTTGGGCAGGATCTGCCGGGCCTGCTCGAGGTAGAGAATGGCCTGCCGGTAGCGCGGGGGCCGGCCTTCGTTCATCTCGACGGCGGCGTAGGTGAATGGGACCAGGGCCTTCTTGCCCGCTACCGGGTTCTCCTTGTAGAGCGTGATGAACTGGATCACCGGCAGCTTGTGATTGGGCGAGACGTCCGTGGCGTTGGCGAGCACTTCCTGGGCCTTGTCGTACTGTCCCGAGCCGAGGTAGATCAGGATCTCGTAGATGCTGTACTGGCCTTTCTGGTCGGGGAACAGCTTTTTCACTTCCTGGATCTGCTGAATGGCTTCGTCAGGCTTGCCGGCGAGCATGAGGGCGAGCGAAAGGTTGATCTGGTACTGGGGGATTCGGGCCTTTGCTTCCTCAATGACGGCGATCGCTTCACGCCAGCGCTGGATGGCTTCGTCGAGCTGGCCCTTGATCAGGTACAGCCGTGCAACGCTGTAGGCCGGCAGGTGCTTGGGGTCGCGGGCGAGAGCGTCGCGGTAGTACTGGATGGCGCCGTCGACGTCCTTGTCGCCTTCGGCAATCTCTGCCAGCCCGACGGGGGGCTGCGGTGCGGTGGGCTGATCGGCCATGCACTTCTTGAGGAGTTCGACGGCCTTGCCCTTCTGATCGGTTTCGATGTAGGTTTGGGCCAGGCTCATGTAGGCTTGGGGGAAGCCGGGATCGAGGCGGAGCGCCTGCTCGAAAGCGGCGACCGCCTCGTGCTGCTGCCCGAGTGCGCGATGCGCGTGGCCAAGGACGAAGAACGCGCGGGCGTCTTTCCCATCGGAGAGCTCGATCGCCTCCTTGCATTTCTCCAGTGCCTTGTCGTACTGCCTCCTGATCAGCAGCAGTTGGGCAAACTCGATATGTGCGGCGGGGGAAGCGGTGGCGTTTTCTCCGGCGATCGCTTCGAGTTCCTTCTGGGCAAGTGAGATCTGGTTGGTCTGCTGATAGATGCGCGCCAGCACCTGGTGGGCTTCGACGTTGCTCTTGTGGATTGCGATGGCCTGCTTGCATTGATCGATGGCGGCATCGTATTCCGTCTTGCGGGCGAGCACGTCGGCGATGCCGACGCGAATGCCGGGTTCGAGATACCTGGTCTGGTCATCGACGTGGCTGAGGGCTTTGCGGAATTCCGTGAGGGCCTGCTCGTCGCGTCCGCCCTTGTAGCGGTATGCCTGGCCGAGGAAAAAGAGGCCTTGGACGAAGGGTTGTCCGCTCATGGTGGACAGTTCGTTGATGGCGGTGGTAAGCAGCCTCTGCCGGGTGGATTCATCCTTGGCTTCGGAGGCTTCTCCGAGAGCGGCACGCCCGCGGATGTAGGCCGCTTGTACTGCTCCCGATTGCACGGTCTGGAGCTTCTCCGCTTCGTCTCGGGCTTCCTTCCATTTCCGGTCCTCAAGGTAAAGCTCGCCGAGCTGCCTGTGGACCTTGGCAGCTTCTTCCGGCTTCAAGGCCACGGCACGCACGTTGCTGGATTCATCTTCTTCAAGCAATTCCTTATAGACGGTTATGGCTTCATTGGTCCTACCGGGCTGGCGGCTGAGGATGTAGCCTTTGCTGCTGCCAAGCTTGAAGATGCCGGGGTTGTATAAGGCATTCACCGGATCACTGGCATCCTTGCGTTTCTGGTCGTCCTTCTCGGAGATGGCCTCGAGTTCCTTGTTGCGCCTCTGTTGCAGTTTGCTCATGCCGGCAATGCAGGCGCCGAGGGCCTGCTCGGGGTTCTTGAGGCGGTAGAGGAGGTCGGCCTTTTTGTTGTAGGCGTCTGCGAGGTCTCTGACCAGGGAAGCTTTGTCCTCACCTTTCTTGGCTTTCTCACCGCGGGCTTCGGCGTTGTCGATTTTCATGATGGCCTTGTCGATGTTTGCGATGGCCTTGTCGATTTCCGCGAGTGCCTTATCGAATTCCTGCCTGCCGGTGTAGATGTCGCTGAGGACGATGTATCCGCTGCCGAGATCGGGCATCTTCTCCATGGCCTTGCGGCAATGCTGCTCGGCGGCCACGTAGTGCGCCTGCACCTGCTGTGCGGGGCTTTTTGCGGCTTCGGCCTTGGCTGCCAAGCCCATCTCGGCCCTGGAGATCTCGAGGTACGCCTGCGCCAGCAACATGACCTTCTCGGGGTCGGTGCTGTCGGCAACCTTCGTGATCAGATTGTTGAGCTGGACAATAGCCTGCTCGTAGGATTTGTTGCGGACGAGCGCCTTGCCGAGCTGGAACTGCAGGCTGAGGTCGTCGGGCGCATCCTTAACGGCCTCGGTGAACTCTTTCACGGCCTCGGCCCACTTACCCTTGTCGCGCGCGTCTACTCCGCGGGTGAAGGCGTCGCCTGCTGGCTTCTTTCCCTTCCCGCAACCTGTCATCGGCACGACAAGCATGGCAGACAGAATAGCGATAGCAATGGAACAATGCCTCTTGGTCATGACTGCTCTCCGCGGAAGGCGCTCAGGACCACCAGTCAGCACCTTGGCCGATGGTTCCCGCTGAGAAAATCCAACGATCCTGTTGCCGGAAATCGACATTTCCCGTCATTATACGCCAAAAATACCACACGTTCAACGATCTTTCACCGGCTTCGGGCGGCGGCGCTGGGAGGATTGCCCATGGTTCAGTGCCTCCGCCGCCGGTAGTTGTTCAACTTTCTTTCAGTTTAGCGATAAAATGATGCAGCAGTTCACGCTTCCTCCTGCACGACCGCCAGCTCCGGGTGCGCGGACAGATCGATCGTTTCCTCGGAGCCGTCGGCGGATGCGGCCTTCACCACGGGCCGCTTCGGGTCGGACGTGGCGGAGACGACGCGCGCCCGGCGGCCGTCGGTGAGCTGCACGCTGCTCCCCAGCGGATACAGCGACGCGGAGAATACCAGCGTTTTCAGCAGGTTGTGATCGTACATGCCGTCGCCGGCCGACCGCCACCCCTGCAGGAGCAGCGAGCGCATGGCGTCGGCCTGGCTCAGCGGCTTGCGGAACGGCCGGGGCGTCGTCATCGCCTCGAAACTGTCGGCTATGCTCAGCACGCGGGCGAAATCGTGAATCCTGTCGCCCGCCAGCCCGGCCGGATAGCCGCTGCCGTCTGACCGCTCGTGATGCTGCTCGATCGCCGTGGGAATGACGGTGTCGAGCAGGCCGTGGAA
>DATKYA010000498.1:0-4710 GCA_035528775.1 Planctomycetota bacterium
TGGGCAAGATGCGCAAGCTGCACGTTCAGCAGCACACCAACAACATCGACGAGACCGTCGCAAACATCGAGAAGCAGTTGATCGTGGAGGCCCTGCGCGAGACCGGCGGGCTGCAGTCGAAGGCCGCCCGCAACCTCGGCATCACCGAGCGCAGCCTGTGGCACCGCGTCAAGAAGCTCAATATCGACGTATCGAGAATCAAGAAGGCGGGGGGGTGAGGCTGGGGGCTATAGGCATTGGGCTATGGGCTTTGGGCTGAAGAAGCGGCATACGCGTCCATTTCGTTCGCGGTGTCCGCGGGCGGATCAGCGGTTTCAGTGGACCAAGTGGACGAAGTGGACGAAATGGACCAAGTGGACAAGCCAGGCTTCATAGCAGCGAGCGAGCCTGCAGCCGGCCGCCTGCCACCTGTAGCCTGCCGCCTGCCACCTGCCACCTGTAGCCTGCCGCCTGCCGCCTGCCACCTGCCACCTGTAGCCTGTAGCCTGCCGCCTGTCGCCTGTAGCCTGTCTCGCCTGCCCACCTGCCTGCCTGTCCGCCTACCCCGCCAGCCAGCATCTCGCCGTATGGCCGGGCGACACCTCGAACTGCGGCGGCAATTCCTACGAGCAGCGCTCCGTCGCCTTGCTGCACCGCGGGTGGAACGGGCAGCCCGACGGCGGGTCAAGCGGAGACGGCACGTTGCCCTTCAGGATGATCCGCTCGCGTTTCACCTTCGGGTCGGGCACCGGCACGGCCGACAGCAATGCCAGCGTGTAGGGATGCCGCGGGTCGTTGAACAACTCCGCCTTCGGCGCGGACTCCATGATCCGGCCCAGGTACATCACGTTCACGTGGTCGCTGATGTGCTTGACCACGGCGAGATCGTGGGCAATGAACAGGTACGACAGGCCGAACTTGTCGCGCAGGTCCTGCAGCAGGTTGATGATCTGCGCCTGCACGGAGACGTCGAGCGCGGAGACAGGCTCGTCGCACACGATGAACTCGGGATTGAGGGCGATCGCGCGCGCGATGCCGATGCGCTGGCGCTGTCCGCCGCTGAACTCGTGCGGGTAGCGGCGATGGCTGTCGGCCGGGAGGCCAACCGTTTCCAGCAGCTCGCGCACGCGGTCGGCGCGTTCGCCGCGGCCGAGCGTGGGCTCGTAGATCGAAATCCCCTCGCCGATGATGCTGCCCACGGTGAACCGCGGGTTCAGCGATGCGAACGGATCCTGGAAGATGAGCTGCATGTGCCGGCGCAGCGGCCGCATCAGGCTGGCGTTGAACGCCGTGATGTCCTGGCCCCTGAAGGTGATCCGGCCGCCGTCGGCCTTCATCAGGTTCAGGATGGTGCGGCCGATGGTGGTCTTGCCGCAGCCGCTCTCGCCTACGAGGCTGACGCACTGGCGCGCCTCGACCGCCAGGCTCACGCCGTCCACGGCGCGCACGTGCCCAACCGTCCGGCGGAACAGGCCGCGGCGCACCGGGAAGTATTTCTTCAGGTTTTCGACTGTGAGTAGTTGCATAGAAGGCATACTGGCATACAGCCTACAGGCTACAGGTGATCCGACCGATCCGACTGATCAGCTCACCCCACCACCCCACCACCCCACCACCCCACCACCCCACCACCCTATCATCCCCCCACCGGGCAATCCCCGCTCGGCGGGCCGCTCACGGCCCAACACCGCACAATATGGCCCGGCTGCGGCTCGATGGCCTGGGGCATTTCCTTGCTGCAGTGCTCCATCGCCAGCGGGCAGCGCGGGTGGAACGGACAGCCCGGCGGCTTGTGCGCGGGATCGGGCACGGTGCCCGGGATCACGTGCAGCCGCTTCACGTTGCCGATCGTCTTCGGCACCGACTCCAGCAGCCCACGCGTGTACGGGTGCAGCGGCAGCTCGAACAGCGCCGGCGTCGGCGACTGCTCCACGACGTGCCCGGCATACATCACCGCCACGTCGTCGGCCGACTGCGCCACCAGTCCCAGGTTGTGCGTCACCAGCAGCATCGACATGTCGGTTCCCTTGCTGATCTCGTCGAACAGCTCCATGATCTGCGCCTGGATCGTCACGTCGAGCGCGGTGGTCGGTTCGTCGGCGATCAGGAGCTTCGGGTTGCAGGCGAGCGCCATTGCGATCATGGCCCGCTGCCGCATGCCGCCGCTGAGGTGATGCGGATAGTCCTTCACACGCTGCTCGGGCGATGAAATGCGCACGCGGCCGAGCATCTCCACGGCGCGGTCCATCGCCTGCTTCTTCGTCACGTGCTCGTGCAGCAGCACGGTCTCCGCGATCTGGTAGCCGATGGTGAACACCGGGTTCAGGCTGGTCATCGGTTCCTGGAAGATCATGGTGATGTCGCGGCCGCGCACCTGCCGCATCTCGGCCTCGGGCAGATCGAGCAGGTTGCGGCCGTCGAAGGTGATCCGCCCGCGGGCGATGCGGCCGGGGGGCGACGGAATCAGCCGCATGATGGACAGCGCGGTGGCGCTTTTTCCGCAGCCGCTCTCGCCCACCAGCCCCAGCGTCTTGCCGCGGTGGATCTCCAGGTCAAGCCCTTCCACCGCCTTGGCCGGCCCGCCTTCCACGTAGAAATACGTGTGCAAGTCGCAGATCTGGACCAGCGGCTGCCCGCCGTTAGCCTTGCTCATATTCCTTCCCCACAAGCTGCGACTTCGGATCGAAGGCGTCGCGCAGGCCGTCGCCCAGAAAATTGAACGACATCACCGTCAGGAAAATGAACACGCCCGGGATCAAGATCCACGGGTGAAACTTGATTTCCGAGATCGCCATCGCATCGCGCAGCAGGTTGCCCCAGCTCGCGTACGGATCCTGGATCCCCAGCCCCAGCAGGCTCAACGCCGACTCGCCCAGGATGTAGCCGGGGATCGACAGCGTGATCGACACGATGGCGTACGACAGCGTCTGGGGCAGGATGTGCCTGGTGATGATGTTGAGGTCGGTCTGCCCGATCGCCCGAGCGGCTTCGGTGTATTCGTTTGACCGGATGGAGAGCACCATTCCGCGCACCACGCGGGCCATCCCCGCCCAGCCGATGAAGCTCATGATGAACACGATGATGAAGTAGACCTTCACCGAGCTGATGTCGACCGGCAGTGCCGCCCGCAAGGCGAGCATGAGATAGAAGCCGGGCACCATCATGATCATTTCGCAGATGCGCTGCGTGACGTTGTCGAACGCGCCGCCATAGTAGCCGGAAAGCCCGCCCACGAGCATGCCGATGGTGAACGACACCGCCACGCCCGCCAGGCCGATTGAAAGCGAGATGCGACCCGCATAGATGATGCGCGACAGCAGGTCGCGACCGCGGGAGTCGGCCCCGAACAGATACAGCCGCGCCGGATCGGGCGCGATCGTGCGGCCCACGTCGATCGCACTGCTGAACTCGCGGTCGCTCAGCTTCTGGAACAGCTCGATCACGTCGTCAGGGGCGCCGCTCGCCCTGGCCTGCTCCACGATCTGCTCCCGCCGCACCGGATAATTGATGCCCTTCAGGTATTTCGCGAATACCGGCTTCAACCCGATGAACCGCAGCTTCATCGGGATCAACCCCAGCAGCCGGTGTTCGTCGCCTGTCACGAACAGCGACACCGGGTACCGCACCGAGCTGTCCTCGGTGAAGACGCGCCGGTGGTATTCGTCGAACGTGTAACTCGTGCGGTAGACGAACGGCCAATGCCAGTTGCCGTTGTAGTCACGCAGGCGGATCGTGCTGGGCGGCTGGTACGACAGGTCGCGCCGCTCGTCGTCGAAGTGATACGGCGAGAAGAAGTCCGAGAAGATGAAGCACGTCACATACAGGAAGATCAGCACGTACAGCGACCCCATGGCGAGGTGGTGCTTCCGCAGCTTGCGGAAGGCCAGCGCGGTCAGGCTCAGTGATCTTGAGTCGTTCGCCATATCAGTCGTACGAAATCCGGGGGTCGGCCAGTGCCAGCAGCACGTCTGCCACCAGGTTGCCGGCGATCAGCATCACGCCGCCGATCATCATCGACGACATCACGAGGAAGATATCCTGCGCCATCACGGCGCTCAGCATGAGCTGGCCAAGCCCCGGGTAGCTGGTGATCATCTCGGTGAGTGCGGCTCCGCTGAGCAGGCCGGAAAACATGTAGCCGAAGATGGTGATCATCGGGTTGAGGGCGTTGCGCAAGGCGTGGCGGTAGACCACCGAGCTCTCCGGCAGCCCCTTGGCTCGCGCGGTGGTCACGTACTGCATGCGCAGCACTTCGAGCATGTTGCCGCGCATCAGCCGCTGCATCCCCGCGATCGAGCCCAGCACGATCACCAGCACCGGCACGAGCATGTGCTTCGACAGATCCACGATCTTGCCGGCAACGCCCATCTGGGGATAGTTGCTGGACGTCAGCCCGCCGATCGGAAGCCAGCCCGTGAGCGATACCAGGTACAGCAGGATCAATGCCAGGAAGAAACTCGGGAAGCTCATCCCGACGAATGCGATCAGCGACAGTACCTTGTCGCCCATGCTATACTGGTGCACGGCGGAATACGTGCCCAGCGGCACCGCCACCGCCCAAATGAGGATGAGCGACACGAGCGAGAGCAGCAGCGTGTTGAACAGCCGCTCCGAGATCACGTCGACCACGGGACGCTCGTTGTCGAATGAATAGCCCAGGTCGAGCCGGAAACGCTTGGGAAAGTGCGTCTTCAGCTTCTCGCCGAACGTGTGAGCCTTCGCCGCATCCTG
>DATKYA010000499.1:0-4838 GCA_035528775.1 Planctomycetota bacterium
TGTAGCGGTACATCTCGCCGAAATGCTGCCCCTCGTAGAAGAAGCCGGATCCGAACGGGATGGTGAAATCGTAGTATTGCAGGATCGCGTCGGCGATGTATTCCGCCCCGAGCGCCGTCTCGCCGCCGGCGGACTTGACGACCTCGCGGGCGAGCCGCGACAATTCGGTCTTGCCCGGGCCGCACGAGTAGGCGGGGCTGCGGTGCCCGTGGCGCTCGTCGAAGCACAGGAACGAGCTGGCACCGCCCGCCGTCTGGTCCAGGAACACGCAGTCCGCCCCGTATGCCACGCCGCGCCGCACGCAGTCGAGCACCTGCTCCTTCCACGGCTCCGTGGCGACGCACGCGTTGATGAGCTGCATTCGCTCGTTCATTGCGATGATGGAACCGTTGCTCGGCCAGGTGAACACGTCGATGAACGGATTGCCGCGCGGCCCCTTGATCTGGCAGAACTCGCCGTGCTTCGCGTAGAAGCTGGAGTTGGGCGACATCTGCACGAAGTGGAAATACAGCACGATCCTGAAGCCGCGGTCGCGGGCCGCCTTGATGTTCTCGACCAGCTTGTGCTCGCCGCCCAGCCGCTCGCTGGGCAGGAAATCGGGCACCTGGTTGTCGTGCCCGCCGTGTGCCCAGCCGGTGAGTTTCACCACGTCGATCCCGGCTGATTTCGCGGCATCGCAGATTGTGCCGATCTCGTCGTAGCGGAACCGTATTCTACCGTGCTGGTGGAGCATCACGATGTCGTGCATCGCTACCATATCCTGCACCCAGCCCGGCTTGGTCCGGCGGTGGTCCTGCCACGTATCGGCGAACGCGCGATACCGGCGGGCGTCGGCGTGCCACGTGCCGGTATGGACGACGATCACGAACGGCTCGCTCCGCCACGTCTCGCCCGGCTTGCAGAACGGATACTTGATGAACCCGAGCGACAACGAATCGTCTTCGGCGGCTGCACCTGACACGAGCATCGCGTTGACGGCGGTCGTCTGCAGGCTGGTGTCGTGCGAGCCGACGTACAGGCTGCCGCCGCTGCCATACAGGCCCATCCACTGCATCGACGCCCTGCCGGGATAGAACTCGCGCAGCCAGTTCAGCCGCGCCCCGCGTACCGGCTGCCCGCGATTGCTCAGCGCCCGCACGGGATCAGCTACGCGGCGGCCTGCCGATTCCGGATACAGCAGGAACGTCTCCTGCGGCGACGCACCGAGCGAGCGCAGCCCGCTGAGCATCGGAAACCACAGTTCGTTAATCGAGCCGGAGCCCCCGTTGCGGATCTGCGCTGTCAGCACCAGCTCATCATCGCGGCCCTCGATGCGGTAGATGAACTCGACGTCCAGCCGCCGCCCGAACGCATCCACGAGAAACGGATAGCGCACCGTCAGACTGTCCGCCGCCGTCGTGATCTCGGCATTCGCCTGGTCGCGCGAGCGGATCGGCGTCTCCGGATCGTCCTCGTGCGGATAGATCATCTGCCAGAAGTCGAGGCCGCGCACCTCGATGTACTCGCAGCCGGTCATCATGTTTCGCAGCGAGATCGGGATTCCACGGGCGTCCAGCACCAGCGCCACGTGTGGTGTCGTGATGCCCGCGGTGTCGCCGTGGTTGTTGTTCATGCCGTTCTCCGTGTGAGAAATCCCATTATCCATTTGATACCATAAATGCGGCGCGATGTCCAGTGAGTTTTCGCGTACCGGTTTTCGCGTACCGGTATTCGTGTGCGGGTTCCTGGTGTGCCGGTCTTGCCTTTCGATGGCAGTTGTGGTACACTGTTTTCCGATGTAGGGGCGGTTGTGGCGTGGTGTTTTCCGGCGTAGGGGCGAACCTTGTGTTCGCCCATGCCGAGGCCACCGCATTGTCCCGCGAATCACACAAGGGCGAACACAAGGTTCGCCCCTACGGCGGAATGCATCCCGCACCGGCGCGAATTGAGTGAGGACATCGCACATGGATCACTGGAACGTCTTCGATGCGTGCTGCACGGTGGGACGCCATCTGAAGCTTCAGGAGAACGGCCTGCACACGGCAGACGACCTGCTCGCCGAGATGGACCATTACGGGATCACCGAGGCGCTGGTGCTCGACAGCCTCAGCCGCGAGAACCACCCGGAGGAGGGCAATGCCCGGATCATGGAAATGGTACGCGGCAATCCGCGGCTGCATCCCGCGTGGTCGGCGCTGCCGCACGGACCGGCCGATGAGCAACTCCCGCCGGCCGAGTTCATCCAGCAGATGCGCCGCAACAAGATCGGCGCCCTGTTCCTCTTCCCGCGCCAGTACCGGTTCACGCTCGACCCGTGGTGCATCGACGCGTTTCTCGAGCCGCTCGCGGAGGCCCGCGTGCCCGTGTTCATCAACTACACCGAAGTCGCGGGCTGGACCGGCTGGCAGCAGGACACGACCGACTGGCCGGCGGTGGTGGCCCTCTGCAAACGCTGGCCCACGCTGCCCGTGATCGTCAGCGAGTTCCGCATCCGCCAGTCACAGCGGCTCGCATACAAGGCCTTCGACGCCTGCGAGAACCTGCACGTCGAGCTGAGCTGCTGGTGGCTGCACCGCGGCATCGAGTTCATCATCGAGCACTGGGGCGCCCGCAAGCTCATCTTCGGGTCGAACTGGCCCAACTGCGGCCAGCACATGACCCTCGCCACGCTGACGACCGCAGATATCTCCGACGATGACAGATGCCAGATCGCGGGCGACAACCTCCGCCGCCTGATCGCCTGGTGCGAGCCGGAACACCCGCAGGTGCGGATTCCCAAACCCATCGATGAATTCGTGCAATTCGGCCGAACCGGCCGCCGCCCCGAATCGATGGTCTTCCACGACTGCCACGGCCACCTCGGCGGGAAGGCCTGCCATTACCACCTCCCCGGCTGCTCGCTCGACGGCATCGTGGCCGACATGGACCGACTGGGCGACCGGAAGGCGTGCGTGTTCAGTTTCGACGGCGTGTTCAGCGACGAACGCCCCGGCAACGATACCGTGGCGGAGGCGGTGGGACGGTATCCCGACAGGTTCATCGGCTTCACGCTGCTGAACCCGCACCGGGGAAAGGACGAGATGCTGCGCGAGCTGGATCGCGGCGCCCGCCTCGGCCTGCGCGGCATCAAGCTCATCCCGCACTACCAGGGCTACCCCGAAGACGGCCCGCTGATCGAGGTCGCCTGCCAGTATGCCGACGAGCACCGACAGATCACCCTCAACCACCACTGGGGCACGCCCGCCCACGTGGAGCGCCTCACCGCCAAATACCGCAACGCCTGCTTCATCGAAGGCCACACCAACACGTCATACGCGGAGATCATCAGGCGACGGGACAACCTGTTCATGTGCTCGTGCCCGCTGATCGGCCCGCGGGCCTGCGAGGAGATGGTGAGGCTGATCGGGGCGGACAAATTGCTGTTCGGCTCGGACCTGCAGGACCTACCCATCGCCTGGGGGCTGGGGCCGATCCTCTTCGCGAGGATTCCAGTTGAACAGAAGCGGATGGTCCTGGGCGGGAATTTGCTGCGAATCCTGCAGCGATACAGCGTCAAGTAGCCTTGGCGATCGGGTGGTCGCCAGCCCAGCGAAGGCTGGCCCCGAATCACGATGGCTCAAGTTCCTGAAAGGAGAAGGTCATGGCGAGATTTGTCATCGCACTGGGCCTGACTGTCAGTTGTCTGACTTGCGTTTCACTGATGGGCGCGGACGAGGTTCCGCACGTTGTCGCCTATGGATCCGCGACAATCGATGTTGTGCCTGATCAGATGGTGTGGTCCCTGAAACTCGAGAACAAGGGAAAGTTGCTTGAGGAAGTGGCCGAACGGCACGTGCTGATCGTTCAGTCGGTCTTGGATTTCCTGCGGGAGTCGGGCATTGAGAAGACCGATGTGCAGTCATCAGACATGGAGTTCGGGGATAACTGGGAATACAGGAAAGACGTGCGGGTCAAAGTCGGATACAGTGCGGCCAGCACTCAAACCTTCACGGTCAAAGACACGGAGAAGTACAAATCGCTGTGGCTGGGCCTAGCAAAGATCGATGGTGTAAGCGTCGACAAGGTGGGATACGATCATTCGCAACGGATCGCCTACCAGAATGAGAGCCGGCAGAAGGCTCTGCTGGCCGCAAAGGAAAAGGCGGAAGCAATGGCCAAGGTGCTCGGGGCACAGATCGGGGAACCCCTGGCCATTGAGGAAAGAGACGCGGGCGCGGGTTACATGCGCTCCGACAGGCCAGTGATGAACTACATTAGGCTGCAGGAACCGCCAGGGGTTACCTACGCGTCGGAGGGCCTCGCCGCGGGCAAGTTCCCG
This sequence comes from Planctomycetota bacterium, assembly GCA_035528775.1. GTDB lineage: Bacteria > Planctomycetota > PUPC01 > JABMSA01 > JABMSA01 > DATKYA01. The sequence continues at coordinate 4,298 of DATKYA010000499.1, forward strand.
ATATGGACGCGTGTCGAGGTCACGTTTCGGCTGATCGCCGCCGGCAAGTGAATGAGACTTGGCGGCAGTCTGTTTACCTCAGTACCAGATCGATACGGCCGATCGTCACGTCAATCTTCTTGTCGCTCGTAACGCGAACGGGCACGACGCGCCAGTTGCTGCCGTTGCGGACGCTGCCGCCGCACTGACGGTCTCGCCACTGGATGTAGCGGTTGATCGAACCGGGCCAATCCACGGGCTTGCCGGCGGCGCCGCCGCGAACGATATCACCATCGGGCGTGCCGTCGCAACCCACGTCCACCGTGATCTTGCCATCGGCCGACAGCTCGGCCGACAAACTCGCCACCGTCACTGTGCCCGTCGGCGGCAGGACGAGCGTGAACGTCTGGCCCGGCTGGTCGCGGCCCGGTTCGCAGGCAACGACGGTCTCGCGGAGATTGTCGCCCAGCCACGTCACGTGCCGCGGCTCGCCGGTGAGCGATTCCCGGCCGATCCACCAGCGGGCGAGCGCGTCGGCGTCGGGCCGGCGGATGGCGGTGGC
>DATKYA010000500.1:0-2250 GCA_035528775.1 Planctomycetota bacterium
GTGCATGATGATCGAGGGCGCGTCGTGCTCGATCTCGACGTCGGGGGCGGGCTTGCCCTCGAACGCCAGCAGGCTGTCGAACGTGCGCAGCCCCTCAGCGTGCGGGTCGGTGGCGACCACCAGCGTGCGTGGAACCGACAATGCCGCCCGGATCGCCGCGCCGTCCTGCGTGCCGCGCACCAGCAGCACGTCCGGCCGCACGTTCGCGAAGATCCCCGCGATGCTCTGTTCCTTCAGCCACGTATTCAGCGGCACGATCACCCCGCCCAGCCGCTGCGTGGCCCAGTAGATGAGGTAGTATTCGATGCAGTTGGGCAGATAGACGGCCACCTTCGGCCGCAGCACGCCGGTGGCGTCGTAGATGGCGGCGGCGAGCCGTTCCACCAGGGCGTCGGCCTGGCGATATGTATGGCGGCGATCGCCATCGATCACGGCTGGCCGGTCGGGTGCGAGCGCGACGGCTTCGCGCCAGAAATCGCGCGTGGTGAACAACTCCGGCTTGCGGACACGCCGCGCCTTCGTTCCCAGCAGCTCCTCCAGCACCGGCTCGATCATGTCGGCTACGGAGCGATTGCCGTACTCGTTCGGGTGGTTGGAGTCGCACCAGCACCGACGGCGGCCGATGATGTTTTCCTGGATGTTCGGCACGTAGGGGCAGCCGTGCTTCGACGCGATTCGTGCTTCCTCATCGCGGTAGGCGATCGAGCGCTCATCGATGCCGTAGACCTTCGGCTGCAGTGTGCCGGCGTCGTTGCGGCAGAGGCCGAACACGCCGAGGACGACGGGCCGGCCACCCTGGGCCTTGATGCGAGTCACGCAGGTTTCGAGGTCGGCCGCCCAGTCGGTGCAGGGCCGCTCGTTGCGCCACCAGTCGTTCGCGCCCAACTCGATCAGGACAACGTCGGGCCGCTCGGCGAGCACGTCCATCTCGAAGCGCTGCATCGCCTCGACGAAGCTCTCGCCGCCCATGCCCTTGTTGACGATCACGTGGCCGGGGAATCGGTCCTGGAGGATGTCGCTGAAGCGGCCACCGTCGCCGCCGCACGATGTGAGGCTGTTGCCGAAGCAGACGATTTTCATGGAAGGTACCCAGGATAACAGGATGACAAGCTGCAGGCCAGCCTCGCGACGGCCCCGCAACGGACTGCACTATCATAGCAGGCACGCCGGCCGATTTCAAGACGATGAAGCGATTCGGGCGTGTAAGGTCATGTCAGGGCAGGGCGATGCACTGGCGCGTGAAGTGGACCAAGTGGACGAAATGGACGTAGTGGACAATGGACAGAGCACGCCACGCCAGCCTGACCCATGATCGCATTATCCAGCCGCTTTATCCTGAAGCTCATGCCACAGATCCATCGCAGCGCGGGCCTTCTCGGGCGTGGAGGTGTCGACCCCGCCCTGCAGGATGAGGCCGCGGCGTTCGCCGGCAAGCGGCCGGAGTATGCGGCCCAGGTAGGCGCGGTCGGATTCATCGGGCAGGCGTGGCCAGCCGCCGAAGTAGAACTTCCCCTTCGCCAACAGCCGCGGCAGGAGCGTGGTGTGATCGTGCCGCTCGGGGTTGCCGAAGTTGATCCCGCGCACCGCCGGGGCGTCGTCGAGCAGCGCGTCGAGCAGCCGCTGGTTGTTGCCGCAATAGTGCACCCATCCGCCGCCGAACGCTTCGAGCGCCTTCTGCGTGTAGGGGATCACGAACTCGTCGACCGCAGCCGGTGGCAGCAGCGTCGACGAATCCTCGCACGCCCGCACACCGCCGCCGTCCATCCACAACCCGCCGTGGGCTCCGCCGTTCAGCGGCTCCCCGCTCACCTGCTTCATCAGCCTGCTCGCCGCGATGTACATTCTCGAGGTCAGCCCGAGCAGGTGGTGCAGGAACGGCGGATCGTCGTAGATGTCCGTGAAGATGTCGTCCCCGCGCACCAGGTGGGCGAGGTCGAAGGGCGACTGCGTGTCGGCCAGAAAGGTCGGCCCGCGGCCATCGAGCTTCTGCTTGAAGAACCGGAACAGCTCGATCGCACGCGGCATCAGCCCCAGCCGCGACACGTCGTCCGGTACCTCGAACCGCTCGATCTGCTCCTTCGTGAGGTGCTGCTTGAGCCACGGCAGCGTGTGCGGCAGGGTGGTCTGCTCCAGGCCGAACATCGTGGCGACGAACGCGGTGCCGAGGTTCGGCCGCACGCTCGCGATCGAATCGCTGCCCGACCGCGCCGCGCCGATCATCCCCCACAGCCCCTTGTAGAGCATCACGTC
>DATKYA010000501.1:0-3150 GCA_035528775.1 Planctomycetota bacterium
GGCGGCCGTTGCGGGGCGTTTCGGAGCGATCGATGGCAGGTCCTGCGTCTCCGGCCGCCCGTGCCGCCTCGACCGGGAACCGGACGTCCTGCACCGTTTGTTTATGTAGCAGGGAGGATGCTACAGCGGCGCCGTTTCGCCCGCGTTGCGCGCGGCAGGGGCGGCCCGCCCCCGGCAGACTCGTCGGCGTGCATCACCGGAGGTTGCAGCGTGAAAAGCCGAGTGTCAATCTTCATCTTCTGCCAGTCATTCGGATGGGACCTGATGCAGACGCTGCCGTTTCTGGACGGATTGGCGGACGTCCGCTCGTGCGCCCGTCCGATTCTCGGCTCATCGTGCGCCAGCCTGCCGACGCTGCTCTCCGGCACGCTTCCCGCTGAACACAAGCATTTCTCGTGGTTTTACTATTCCCCCATCAACACGCCGTTCCGGGTGTGCCGGTTCCTGTCGTACCTGCCGGTGTTCAGGCATTCGCGAAAGCTGCGCGACAACATCGTGCTCGCAGTGAAGAAGTCGTCGCACATCACGGGCCGGCTGGACATCTTCAATATGCCGCTGCGGCACCTGCCGTTGTTCGATTTCACGGAGCGCCGCAACCTGCTGCTGCCGGGGGCACTGGGCAACGTGCCGACCATCATCGATTTTCTGGACGAGAACAACGTGCCCTACGTGTGCTCGTCGCCCGACCGCAGCGACCTGGAGAACGCCGACATCATCAGCGCGGCCCTGCTGGGCGGAACGGCGTCCGTCGCGTTCTGGCACGTGGCCGGCATCGACGCCATTCTGACGCGCCGCGGCATGGCGTCGTCCGCAATACGGGCTCGTGTCGCCTGGCTCGACCACCGGCTCCGCGGCATCCACGACATCGCCCGCGCCAGGTACCGCCGCGTTGACCTCGTGGTCTTCTCCGACTCCGGCGTCATCCCCATCCTCGATTTTTACAACCTGCGCCAACGGATCCAGGACACGCGCTTCCTGCCCTACGTCGATTACGTGGCCGTGTATGAACCGACAATGGCGCGATTCTGGTTCATGTCGCCCTCGTGCGAGCCGGTCTTTCGCCGGATACTCCAGTCCCTGCCCTGCGGCCGGATCATCGAGAAAGACGAGCTGGCCCGGGAAGGCTGCTGGTTCGACGACCATCGATTCGGGCAGATCATCTTCATCGCGAACCCCGGCACCGTATTCACCCCGAACCACATCCAGCGGGAGTCGTCGCTGGCCGCACGGGGATACCATCCCGACACACCCGGGATGGCAGCGGCATTCATGTGCAACCTCCCCGGCATCGTGCCCCCGGCAACCCTGCCGGACATTCACGACTTCCTGGTGCGCAACGTGACCGAGGACGACAGCGAGATCGGGGAGCACCAACCGTCAGCCGACACACTGATTCGAGCGAAACAACATCCCGTTGAAGTGGGAGCAACCAATGGATGATGAACGTCAAGTCGACAGCGAACCGCCGGCCACGAAGGAGGGCGCGGGTCTGGATATTCACTTCAGGTGCCCGTGCGGCGCCGTGCTGAGCGCGCCGGAGGACAAGGCAAACACTCGCGTGGCGTGCGGCCAGTGCAGCCGGATACTCGTGGTGCCTCGCGTGCCGGTTGCCGCCGGGATCAGCGCCGATGACGAAATCGAGCTGCCTACGGCCCAGGAGGTCCCGGCATCCGAAGAACTGGAGATGGAGGAGAAGGTCAAGCCGCCCATGAGCGGGATGGCGGTCGCCTCGCTTGTGCTGGGGCTGGTGGGGCCGTTCCTGGGATTGCTGGCGCTCGTGGCCGGGCTGCTGGCGCTCATCTTCGGCGGCGTGGCGCTCCGCTCGATCAAGCAGTCGCCATTTGTCCGCGGCAAGGGAACTGCAATCGCCGGCATCGTCCTGGGCGTCATCGACATACTGCTGGGCGTCACCTTTCTCCTGGCGATCTACGGCACGCACAGCACGGAAGACTCGCTGAACGTGGTGCTGCATCTCGCCACGCTCGCCCGGCCAGCGATTCCGCAATTGGGCCCGCCAAGTCCTTGAGCCGCAAGCAGTTACGGCCTGTGCAGGATCCCTGGCAAGCGCGCGTTCAAGAATGCCAAGAAATCTTTCAAGAATCTTGTAGCTGCGGACCCTCTAAAGTTCGGCCGCTATTCTGCCGATGTAGTATGATGACAGGAGCGCTGGCCATGTCCCGACAAGCACTGCCCGGCGCCGAACGAGAGCTTCGGTCCCGCCTGACTCACCTGCTGTACGACCAGCCGCTGCTTCGCGGCACGCTGGGCATCCGCAAGATCACCTGCGGCAGCCCGACCTGCCACTGTGCCGCCGGTCAGACGCACGACACGCTGTATCTGACCTATGGCCGCGGCGGAAAGCGTCATCAGGTATCCATTCCCCGGGAGCTCGAGAGCCAGGTGCGTCAATGGGTAGACAACTACCACCGCGTGCTGGCCGGCTTCTTGCCCCCCCGCTGACCTCATCGCGGGAATCGGGGGTGTGAAAACGCTTGTGCGGCAAGCCAATCCCGGCTCGTTGCGGAATCGCTGTTTTTTGCTCGGTCAGCTTGACACGGTCGCTTTCATGTGGTATAATAGCGTAGCAGGTTGTGAGCCGGTGCTGCGGCTCCTCTGCCGTGCTCGAGATGTTGCGGTTGAGTTGAAGCCGCCTTCCGAGATACATGCGTGCGATGGCGCAAAGATGCCGAGAGGACCAACTGGAGGCACTCGGGAGCACCGGCAAGCGAAAGCACACAGGAAGTCGCTCGCGATGCAGTGAGAGATTGATGATGCTCACGATGCAACGGAGCCATAGGCGGAGAGAGAGCTTCTTGATCGTGATCTGCAGGTCGCTGCCTCTCGAGGAAGAAAGGCATGGTCCGATATGGGAGCAAGTGCGGCATCACACCGTCGATCTTCGGCTCCGCTGTCAGTGCCCCGCCGTCAGACCTGCGGCTCGTGTGAAGCGGCTGGCCCGGCGTTGTGGTAGTGCCTGGCCTTGGTCGAAACGCAAGATGTTCCTGCAAACAGAAAGGAGCGCGATATGGACAATTCTGACCTGACCAGCAACGAGAAGCTTTCGCAAGCCCTGAGGCTGCTGGAAGAGGCGGCCAAGGAAAAGAAGGACGAGCTTCGCAACCTGGTATCTGACAAGTACTGCCATCTGAA
>DATKYA010000502.1:0-2396 GCA_035528775.1 Planctomycetota bacterium
TCTTCCCGGCGGCGCGTACAGGGTCCGCGTGAACATGGCCTACACCAACGGCTCGTACATGCATTTTGCCGTATCCGCACCATCGGTGAGCGGCGGCAACTACATCGATTGGAGATATGGCCAGGGCGACGCGTGGCTGCACCCATCAGCCAAGAAGAACGTGCTGCGCGACATGAACGTCGTCTGCGATGATCATATCGAGATCATCTTCTATGCTTCTTCAGGCGATGCGTGGGCGGCAAGCGCAATCGAAGTCCGGCCGCCGCTATACGACCTCGTGCTGCACGACGTTCACCTGGACCCGCAGTATCCGTGGGACTTCTCGCCGCCGACCCGCGACAGCAATCTCAGCTTCGTTTCGCAGACCTTGGGCGACTATCAGGCAGACTGGGATTACCTCGTGCAATGGTACTCGGACGTCGTTGACGACCAGATGAACGACGAGCAGAAGGTGAAGGCGATCATCCAGGAGATCTTCGATTCGCTTGAGCTCCGGAACAACGTCAGGTTCCATCCGGTAGACGTGATCGAAGACGGCAAGGGCGCGTGCGAGCACCGGGCGCTGCTGTTCCAGTATGCGATGCACACGCTGGGCTATCCCACCCGCGGCGTCTTGCTGCTGGTGCCTCCGGAAGCCCGCTACAATGGCGCCATCGTCTCGGAAGATCCCTTGAGCTACGCCGCGCTCTACCACAGCGTGTGCGAAGTCTTCTACGACGGCACCTGGCACTTCTTCAATACGAACTTCGGCGAGCTTTACGACTGCTCCATCGTCGAGGTGATCGCCGATCCCGGAATCCCGCCCATCCTGTCCCAGGAGTTCCCGCCGAGCAACCCGATCAACTCGCCGTTGTTCTTCGCCGACGTGCGCGAAATACTGTTCCTTATGGACATCAACGAATGGCGTAGCAGCGGCAGCACCCGCGAGGCCATCCTCTATAATCCGCTGACCGCCCGCACCTTGTACGGCGATACGCTGCCGTCGTACCCGTTCAGGCTGCAGACGGGGCGGCCGGGCTTTGCCGACGACGAGCGCGTGCTGCCCCTCTACCGGTTCCCCGTGTTTTCGTACGGCGCGCTCGAATTCCTTTCGACGGGCGACTCGCTCCGGCAGCAGGTGGTCGTCTCGCCGGTGACCGGCATCGACCGCCTCAGCAACCAGCTCAACGTGAAATGGCATCCCGCACCCGATGCACCCGACGCCGCTAACCTCGTGCTCAGGCTCACGGTGAACGGGATCGAGCAGCAGATCGCGCACAGCGTTCAGCCAGACTCCGCCGGTTACGTGCCGGTCATCCTTCCGGCGCCCGCCCACATGCTCGTCGACGGCGTGAACACGATCGATATCCAGTTGGCATCGGACGGGTTGCTCGAGATTCCGCACGTGGGCTACCGCGACGATTCGGGGCTTGTGTTCCCGGTGGCCGGCAAGGCCCCGGCCGACGACCCGCAAGACTTCCAGCCATTCACGAGCCACATCTTCTGGAACATCGACCTGGTCTACCGCATCGAGAGCCGGACATCCCCCGGCAGCACGGCGATCGACCTGTCATCACTGGCAGGCGTGCAGAAGTCGATCGTGGCCTTCCCGCATTTCCCGCCCAGCCAATGCACGGGCGGCGACGTGCCTTCAGGCATGCAGCCGCTCGACGACTGGTCGCTCACCGGCGACGGGAATGATATCCTCGTCGTGCGGCGGGTGCCGTCGTTCGTGAGGATTTTCCGGTAAGGCGAACAATGACTGGATGAAGGGATGATGGGATGAAGGGTGCCCGAACCGCCTCGTTCCCATCATCCCTTCATCCCATCATCCCTTCATCACATCATCCCATCATCTCGCGTCTTCCTTCCGCTTCCCCATCCGGGCCGCCGGAGTTCCTTTCGGATCCAGCGGCCCGTTGTGATGGGGTGTTCCCTCTCCCCGTAGCCGGATACCGGCCAGGATAGGCACTGCTCTCTGGCAAGTGCCGGAGGTTGCGCCTCCATTTGCCCGTCGGGAAAAGGACAATCGCAGTGGCGCCGTGCCGCGTACGTTTGCCTGATCCTGCTGCTCCCCCCAGCGGCCTGCTATCCTTGCTCCTTGTTCGTTGTTCCTTGTTCCCTTCTTCTCCCTTCTCCGCTTCCTGCTCACTCACCATTCTATTGCCGAACGAAGAACCAGGAGCAGAAGATGAAGGAACAGGGAACAATGAACAAGGAACAGGGACCGAGCCCCTCACAGCATCCTGGAAACAACTGCGTGCCTGATCCGTCCGACCTGCACCGCTGCCGAACGGATATCCCCCAGGATCTCCACCAGGAAGCCCTCGGGGTCCAAGTGCTCCAGTTCCTCCAGATCTGCGGCCATCCGGAGGAATTCGAGCTTGCGAGCCGCCTGTGCCAGTGCGTCGATTGCC
>DATKYA010000503.1:0-2777 GCA_035528775.1 Planctomycetota bacterium
ACGCGCCAGTTGGACTTGTCGAGCGTCATCGCCTTGCCGTACTGCTCGAGGGCCTTGTCCTTCTGGCCGAGCCGTTCGTAGGCGTCGCCAAGATCGATGTACCCCGGCACGAAGAATGGATCGATCAGCAGGACCGCTTCGTAGGCCTTGGCCGCTTCTTCGTCGTTGCCGAGGGCCGTCAGGGCGCTGCCTAGCAGCACCTGCAGCGGCAGGCAGTTGTCGCCGTTCGCACGCAGTCCTTTCTTGATGTTGTCGATCGCTTTCTCGTATCCGCCCGGCTTCATGTTCATCAGGGCCGCCGCCCCGTAGGCCACCTTCAGGTAGTCGTCGGGCTCCTTTTCCTTCGTGAGGAGCGCGGTCATGATCTCGATCTGGTCCTTGGCTTCCTTCGTGTATGATGAGCGAGGCCCCGACAGCATGATCTCGTACTGGAAGTGGTAAAACGCCTGTGCCGCCTGCTTCTTCGCCTGGAAGACGTGGCCGAGGGAGCAATGCAGGCCGGCGGCGGTTGGATAACGCGACAGTGCTTCTTCCACCACCTTCTGTGCCTGGTCGTACTCCTCGTCGCGTTGATAGCACGACGCGCGCACGAGGTAGTCTACCGGCTGGGCGAGCTTGGGGTCGAGCTTGAATGCGAGTGCGGATGCCGTGGCCACTTCGGCCCATTTCCCAGCCCGCATCATCACCTGGGCCTTCGTGTAGTAGTTCTGGGCATCGGCGGGGTCGGCGGCGATGGCCTTCTCGATGGCGGCTGCGGCCTCGTCCAGCTTGTTGAGCACCAGGCAAGCCTGGGCCAGCAGCAGGTGGAGGCGGGCATCGTCGGCCTTGCCGGATGGGAACCACGTGGAGTCCTGGCCAGCGGCTTCCTGCAGCACCTTGGCGGCCGCGTCATAGTTGCCCCTCAGCACGCACGCCTCGCCGAAGTTGATCCCCGCCTGCTTCTCGCTTGAGAAGAGGCTCCGGGCGCGCTCATCGACCTTGTAGAGCAGGCCCAGGTCGTCACGGCGGAGCAACTCTGTGTGGATTTGCTGAAAGACGCCCGCCAGCGTCTTCTTCTCGATGATCGTCCGTCCGGCGAGGGTTTCCACCTGGAGAAGCAGTTGGGCGGCGTCGTTGATCCTGCCCGCCTTCGCGAGCACCGGTGCCTGGTCGATGATTTTCCTGATGTCCTGGGCCGCGTGGGCGAGGCAGGCCGTTGCCAACAGGGCCGCGATGAGGGTTACCCGCAGTTTCATTGAATGAACTCCCGGTTCCGAAACGGCGATTGAGCAGTCCGGTTTGCCAGTAGAGACGTGCCGGTGGCACGTCTCAGACGCCCCATCGGGGCGTCTCTACAACTCCCCTCACGTTCGCACCTGGCCGTCACCGCGGCCGATCCACTTGTAGCAGGTCAATTCGCGCAAGCCCATGGGGCCGCGCGCGTGCAGCCGCTCGGTGCTGATCCCGATCTCGGCGCCCAGGCCGAACTCGCCCCCGTCCGAGAATCTCGTTGAGCAATTGACGAACACGCACGCGGAATCCACCCGCGCCACGAACGCCTCCGCGCGAGCCAGGTCCCGCGTCACGATCGAATCAGTGTGCTGCGAGCCGTAGGTGTTGATGTGATCGACCGCCTCGTCAAGACCATCGACCACCCGCACCGACAAGATCAGGTCGAGGTATTCGGTCCGCCAGTCTTCTTCGGTGGCATCGACGGTGATGGCGGGACATGCCGCTCGCGACTTCGCGCAGCCCCGCACCTCGCAGCCTGCCTTCTGCAGGTCGGCCACGATCGCGGGCAGGAGGGCCTTCGCTTCGCTGCGATGCACCAGCAGCGTTTCCATCGCGTTGCACACGCCCGGCCGCTGCACCTTGGCGTTGAACGCGATCGCCCGGGCCATAGTCAGGTCGGCGCCTTCGTCCGCGTAGACGTGGCAGATCCCCTCGTAGTGCTTGATCACGGGGATGGTTGAATTCTCCATCACCGTCTTGATCAGCCCCTTGCCGCCGCGCGGGATGACCACGTCCACCTTGCCGCTTGCCTTCAGCAGGCGCCCCACCACCTCGCGATCGGTCGTCTCCACGAGTTGAATGCAGTTCGGGTCCAACCCGGCCTTCGCGAGTGAATCGGCGATCACCCTGTAGATGGCGAGGTTGGAGTTGATCGATTCCTTGCCGCCGCGCAGGATCGAGGCGTTGCCCGACTTCAAGCACAGCGTGCCGGCGTCGATGGTGACGTTCGGGCGCGACTCGTATATCATGAACACCACGCCCAGCGGCACCCGCACGCGGTGAAGTTTCAGGCCGTTCGGCCGCACCCAACCGTCGATCACCTCGCCCACCGGGTCCGGCAGCGCGATGATCTCGCGGACCGCATTCGCCATCTTGCCGATCTGCTTGTCGTCGACGGTCAGGCGGTCGAGCATGGCTGAGGAAAGCCCCGCTGCCTTGCCGGCCTCGAGGTCCTTGCGGTTCCCGGCCTTCAGCATGGCTGCATTGGCAATCAGGCCGTCGGCCATATACGCAAGCGCGTCGTTTTTCTTCTTCGTGCCGGCCACCGCAAGCGAGCGCGCCGCGGCGCGGGCACGGGCGGTCAGTTGATCTACGTATGCTGCGATATCCATAGGCACACCATTGAAGTCAGAATTCAGAACAGAAGATGATCCACAGATTGCACAGATGACACAGATGAAGAGGATGACTCGGAAAGGAAGATGTCACCCATCGTCTTTCTTCTTCATCATCTGTGTCATCTGTGCAATCTGTGGATTCATCGTTCATCCTCATTTCCGCCACAT
>DATKYA010000504.1:0-2986 GCA_035528775.1 Planctomycetota bacterium
CGGGTGGTCACGGTCTTGCCCTTGAAGCCGTTGGCGTAGCCCAGGCGGTCGGGCGTGCGCTGGTGCGGCTGCTGAGCATTCCCGAACAGTAGATCGCAGTTGGTGTTCCTCCCGCGGCCACAGTGTGGCCATCGGCGAACCGGTCGCCATGCACGGCGGAGTCGATGGGCGTGGCCGGGCCGCTGCCGGTGATCTTGCACTCGTAGCCGGCAACGCCCGTGATGTCGACAACGTAAAGGACGACGTGGAACTCATCCTCCACGTCGACGTTGATTTCCGTTTGGCCGTATTCATCTGCCAAGTAAGCTGATGCCGCGTGTGCGGTTGATTGGGGGAGGATTGCGGGGAGGACGCCGAGAAGCATGATGATCGCGAGGGCGGCGATGATCGGGAGACGGGTGGTCAGGCGGAGGTCATCGCGATTTGCCCCCCCCCGCGTTCGCAGGTTGTTAATCAGGCCGAAGACGCCAGCAATGATCATCCGAAATCGTTCCATGTGGGGTTCCTTTCCGCACGGCACGTGGTGTCGGAAGAGGGCGAACACGATGGTTCGCCCCTACGGAGGCATGGGAGGGCGAAGACGCGAATCTCCCGTACGAACGCTCTATTACTATATATCCTGTTCGGTGGGTTTTGTCAAGACCTATTTTCACAAATATTTTTCGGCGATGTTCGCTGATCGCGACAAGTGATTGGGGCGCAAGGAGTTGCGGTGGGGGACGGACCAGGAAGGGAAGGAGACGATGAAGGAAGACGATGAAGAGATGATGGGATGATGAGAATGAAGCCCTCTTTATCGCTTCGTCTCATCATCCCATCATCGGTCTTCTTGGTGTTCTTTGTGCCCTTCGTACCTTCGTGGCCTTCTTTGTTGCTCGCGGCTCGTCCGCGTCACTTGCGGATCACTACCGTTCCGCGGTAGCCTTTGATTTCCATCGCCTTGGTGAACACGACCGGGCAGTTGGACGCGCCTGCGTACGTGCCGCCCTTGATCATCAGGTGGCCGTATGAGGGCACGGCAGAATTCCCCTCGGACGTCGTGTTGTAGGGATTCGACACCGAGCCATTCTCCGAGCCGCCCCATGCGGCGTCGACATACACGTAGTTGTTGGGCGTGCTGTAGGGATAGGGGCGCTTGATGGTGTCGCCGCCGGGGATGTCGTCGTAGTTGTACCAGCCGCTGCTGCCGCCGTTCCAGCCGGCGTTGAAGTAGAAGTACGGAGCGACCGTGTCGCGGTAGCCGCACGCCACAACAGTGTGATTGCTGCTGCTGATGATCACGGGGACGCCGGAAAGGATGGACTCGCGCATCGGCGACTCGTGTCCCGACATCTTCTCCACGGTGCCCCTGTAGCGGAAGTAGGTGTTCATCGCGGACGGCGACGGCCATGCGCCGGACCCGCCGACTTCACCAGTCAAGGCATCATTCGTTCAACGGCACAGCCGGCGGGGGCGCCGATTTCCTCAATACTCGATCCCGATGCGGGCGGCAACGCCCTGCTCGTACGGATGCTTCACGGCGACCATTTCCGTCACCAGATCTGCCTCGGCGATCAGTTCGGGAGTAGCTCCGCGCCCGGTCAGGATCAACTCCACCGAGTCGTCGCGGGCCTCGATAATCTCAAACAGCTCGCTCTGCGATATGATCCCCTTGCTCAGGCAGAAGATGATCTCGTCGAGGATCACGAGGTCCCAGTCGCCGGAGTCCACTGCATCCACGATCTCGGGCAGAATGGCGCGGATTGCGGCGCCCATCCGTGCCAGCTCTGCCGGGTCACTGGGGGAATCGCTGAGCGACCACGGCTGCTCCAGCCGCACGAGCTTGAAGTCGGGCGCAAGCCGCGTGGCCATGATCGACTCGCCGGTCTCGAACGACGTGGGCTTGAGGAACTGGTACATGCAGACCTTGGCTCCGCGGCCGAGTGCTCGCAGTGCCTGGCCGAGTGCGGCGGTCGTCTTGCCCTTGCCGTTGCCCGTGTAAACCTGAACAAGCCCCTGATCAAGCAGTGCCATAGCGGATTACCTCAACCCAGTACGTGTGGAAGCGACTTCTCCATCGCTTCCAGCAGCCGCTCGTTTTCGTCGTGCCGGCGGACGCTCACGCGGATGAACTGCCCGCCCAGGCCATCGACGCCGGAGCAGTCCCGCACGAGCACGCCATTCTTCAGCATCTGATCTTTCAACACACCGGAGGCCAGATTCTTCTGCTCAATTCTCAGCAGCAGGAAGTTTGCGGCGGAATCATACACGCGGAAGCCGAGTTCCGTCAGGCCTCGAATCAGGAATGATCGCTCCTGCACCACGAGCACGCGCGTGGCGGCCATGTAGCCCTGCTCGTCGTACAGCGAAGCTGCCATTCGCTGGGCGAGGGAGTTCACGGTCCAGCGCTCGCGCCGCGAATCCAGCACGTCGATCACCTCGGGCGCCGCCCACACCGCCCCCAGTCGCAAGCCGGGGATCGCGAAGAATTCCGAGAATGACCGCAGCACCACGATGTTGCCGGCGGCCCGGGCGGTCGTGCCCGCGGCAGGGCAGTCGATCCCGATCAATGACGCCATCGGCCGGTCGACAAAATCAGCGTAGCTTTCGTCAACGAGGAAAAACGTTTCCGGGTTCTCCGCCGCCCACTCGATGATCTCGGTAGGCCGGGTGAACCGGCCGGTGGGATCGTTCGGGTTGCCGGTGACCACCAGGTGGATCCGCCGGACGTCCCGCATGGCGACGAGATCATGGCGGAACAGCCGCCCCGGTGTGGCGATCTGCACCTCGACATGGGAGCCCGCAAGCCGCGCTGCACGCGGGTAATCCCGGCACGCCGGCGCCAGGATCAGCGTCTCCTCGCAATGGAACGTCCGCATGATCAGGTACAGCAGCTCGGTCGAGCCATTGCCGAGCAGGATTGATTGGGGCGAGACGTTCCATGCTTTCGCGAGTGCGGCTCGTGCCCCGGTGCATTCGGGGTCGGGATAGGTGCCCGCAAGTTTAA
>DATKYA010000505.1:0-2919 GCA_035528775.1 Planctomycetota bacterium
GATGGCTGGCTGTTCTTCGCGGGCGAGCTGCGGCACATCGGTGCCGGACGGTTCTGGGGCGAGAACGCTGCCGCCGTCAGCAAAGCCACCAAGCCGGAAGACGCCGATCCGCTGCCCGCGATCCTCGACTTCAAGGCTCAACTCGACGCCGCCGGAATCGAGCTGCTGGTCGTGCCGGTCCCGCCCAAGGCGATCGTCTACCCGGAGATGATCAGCGATGCGGTCTCGCCCGGGCCGGACGGCGGACGCCCCGTCCGCACGCCCCCGCGGCTGGACCCGTACCACCAAGAGTTCTACGGTATCCTCCGGCAGAACAAGATCGAGGTGCTCGACCTCGTGCCGCCGCTCATGTCTGCCCGGGGCGACGAGGGCGGGGCGGTATTCTGCAAGCACGACACCCACTGGTCCGGCCGGGCGTGCGCCATCGCGGCGAAGCTGATCGCGGAGCGGGTCAAGGATCGGCCGTGGCTGAAGGACCGCCCCCGCCTGGAGCTTTCGGCGGAGGAGCGGCAGGTCACGATCGCGGGCGATCTGTGGAAGGCCCTCGGCGATCAGGCGATTCCCCGCGAGACGCTGCCACTGCGGTTCATCTCGATGGTCGGCGGCGCGGGACCGGTCCAGCCCGACCGCGCCAGTCCGATCGTGCTGCTGGGCGACAGCCACACGCTGGTGTTCCACGCCGGCGGCGACGACATGCTCGCCACCGGGGCCGGCTTGGCCGATCAGCTCGCGATGGAGCTGGGGCTGGCAGTGGACATGGTGGGCGTGCGCGGGTCCGGGGCTACGCCGGCACGGATCAGCTTCTATCGGCGGTCGCAGGGCGATAAGCAGTATCTGGACGCGAAGAAGCTGGTGGTCTGGTGCTTCAGCGCGCGTGAGTTTACGGAGGCGCAGGGTTGGCGCAAGGTGCCGATCAAGCCGAGGTGAGGCCGCTGGTGGCGCTACCCCCACCCCCGCCCCTAACAGACTTGAATCGACCGGCAACCGGCAGAACTTGAGTACTTTTCAAACACGCTCTGAGTCCACTGAGTCCACTTGGTCCACTCGTTTGTGCGCCATTATGGCACATGCGGGCGGTTTGGGGTGGGTTAGCGCGGGGCTTCCGGAGGGGGTATTTTCCCCCTTGCTTCTGGAAGGCACCCAGAAGGCCGCCAGTGGTCTTGGGACGGCGTCCGAGGTGCCTTGGTAGGTGAGTAGCCAAACGCATCTCCATGCGGTGTACGGAGCTAAAAACGGATTAGAAAAAACATTATATTCATATTACGAGATAGTTGCAGTACCGATGGCAAATATATCATAATCCTTTTCTCGCCATTCGTTGCCGTTCTCTCGCGCTTTGCATGCCCGCCGTTCTCCCCTTGCTCGACGCCTTCCCGCTGATTTTTTCCGTTGACAAACGGTATTTTATCATGCATAACATGGCATAGGGCTGGTAAAGGCTTTACCAAGACAGGCAGCATTCAGGCAGGATACCCGCCCTTCGCTTCTACCAGGGCGAGAGCAAGTCCTTCACCGTCGGCCTCGTCTTCTCCACGCTGTCGCTGATCAATGTTGAGGATGCCAACGGCCAGATCACGCTCAACGGCGCGGCGCCCCTTCTGTTCTGTACGCGAATTCCGACCGCCGATCCGCCTACCGACCCGCCGCGCGCACTTCGTACGCGTACACCCTCGCGCACTCGAGGTGCAGCGTCAGTGACGCCCCGGGCGTCGCCGGGATGACGCTGCCCGTGCGCCACTGCACGGCCTCGCCCGTGCTGTTGCCCGTGAGGGGCACGGCGTCCGCGAGCTTGCGCTCCTCGAAGCCATCGCCGCGAAGCTCCGCCTTCACGCAGCCCTCGGGCTTGATGATCTCGTAGTTGAGCACGACCTCGCTGGGCCGGTTGATCCGGCCGAGGTTGATCGCGAAGGAGCCTTCGGGATCCGACTCAAACCCGAACAGCCGCCACTTCGGCCAGCGGGCGAAGGTGATGCCCGATGCGGGATGGCGGGCCACGTAGTCCGCCCACTTCGACGCGAACTGCCAGTCGGCTCCGTAGCCGAACCCGTGCGAGGTGGGCTGGCCCGAATAGTACAGCCGGTGCTCGTCGCCGACTTCGACGACGTTTGATGCGGTGTTGATCCAGCCGCCGGTCCACGGCAGGGCCGTGTGATCGATGAAGACGGGCCGCCCGGGCACGTGGAACCATTTCGCCCCGTGCTCGGGCTGGTAGACGAGCGCGACGTCGCTCGTTCCATACAGCGCAAACTGCGTGGCGTTCGGGCCGCCGGTGTACGGAAGCTCGTGCCAATACTTCCAGAGGAAGCCGACGGTCGCCTTGCCCGCGGGCATCATTCCCATCCCGTAGTAGTCGCAGGAATGGAAGCCGCGGGTGGCGGCGCAGAGGTCGTCGAACTCGTCGGCGTAGAGCGCGGGCACCGAATCGGAATACTCGCCGGCCCGGAAGACTGCGGTGTGGATGCTGCGCCGGCCCATCCGCATCCATCGCGGGCTGTACTTCATTGCGATCACTCCGCACCGCCGGCCCGGGTGGTAGATGGTGGTGACCACGTCGGCGCTTTCCCAGCGGTGGGGCAGTTCGAGTTCCCAGTCGAGGCCGTCGCGCGAATGGGCGGTGTAATAGGCCCAGCGCTGGATTTCCTTCACCTTCGGATTGCCCATGAACAGTTGCGGGTAGCCGCAGCCCACCGCCCGGTAGCGGTGGCTGGGCGGACCGGCGGGATCGATGAACACCGTGGCGCTGTGCAGGCCGAGGTTCACCAGGTTGTTCGGCTCGGAGCCGCATTCCACCAGGCCGAGCTTCGGCTTGACCCAGCGGATGCCGTCGTCGGACTCGGCATACGCGTAGGAAGCCATGTCGGCCTTGGCGTCCCACGACTGCGGCACAGCCAGGTACCACATCCGCATGCGGCCGCCGTC